>JAEWYV010000018.1 GCA_023458615.1 Bacillota bacterium | reverse complement strand
CGTGTGGGATGCACCGCAACGAGCAGGTCGGGGTGCGCCTCCAGCTCGCGCGCGAGGATGACCTTTTGCTGGTTTCCGCCGGAGAGGGAGCGAATCTCCTGATCCATGCCCTGACAGCGAATATCGTATTTTGCGCGCATGCTCTCGGAGTATTTGCGCATGGCCTTCTTTTTGAGATGCCAGCCGTTGAGATCGCAGAATTCGCAGTTCTGTGTGCTCTTGAGCAGCAGGTTTTCTTCCACCGTCATGTTGCCAACGAGGCCCATGCGGTTGCGATCCTCCGGAATATGCGATACGTTTTTTTTGATGAAGTCCGCGGCGGTTACGTGTGCAACCTTGCATCCTTTGAGCAAGACCTCGCCGGACTCCGCCATGGAAACGCCCGTAACGATCTGGCTTAGCTGGCTCTGCCCGTTGCCGTCAACGCCCGCGATGCCGAGGATTTCGCCCTTTCGCACCATGAGGGAGACATCGTTGAGTCCGTTGTGTTTGGATGCCTTGTTGTAGCTCACCTGCTTGAGCTCGATGACCGGCTCGTTGCCGGATTCTTTCTTCTCATATTCACACTCAACCAGATCACGCCCGATCATGAGATTGGCGAGTTCCTTGCCGTCCGTCTCGCTGGCGGCGAGGGTTTGAATGGTCCTGCCAGCGCGGAGGATGGTGACGCGGTCGCTTACATGCAGCACCTCGCGCATCTTATGGCTGATGAAGATGATGCTCTTGCCCTCTTGCTTGAGCTTATCGATAACGGTATAGAGTCCCTCGACCTCAATGTCGGTCAGCGCCGCGGTTGGTTCGTCAAGAATGAGCAGTTCCGCGCCGCGATAGAGCGCCTTGAGGATTTCCACGCGCTGTTGCGCACCGACGGCGATATCTGTAATCTTTGCTTCGAGATCGATATTGAGCCCATAGCGCCAGGAGAGCTCGAGAATTTCTTTTCTGCGTGCGGCGTGGTCGATGAAGATGCCCTTATAACGCGTGTCTCCCAGAATGATGTTCTGGAATACGGTCATCGCTTCCACAAGCATAAAGTGCTGGTGCACCATGCCGATGCCGAGGCGGACTGCTTCCGCGGGGGAGTCGATGTGTACCTTCTCGCCGTTGAGATAAATGGAGCCCTCCGTCGGCTGATACAGACCGATCAGCACGTTCATCAGCGTGCTTTTGCCCGCGCCGTTCTCGCCAAGCAGCGTGTGAACCTCGCCCTTACGAACATCAAAATTGATGTCCTTATTGGCATAAAAATCCCCAAACTGCTTGCTGATGTGCTCCATGCGGAGAATTTCGTTCATAGACCACGTCCCCTTCTCGTCATCGGTGAATGCGGGATACACGCCCGGCCGACCGAATATTGCATTGTGTTATCGTGTTTATTGTTCAGATTAACGGAATCATGATTGCGTGATGCTGATTTTTGACTGGCTGCCTGTGAATCGGTATTTCATAACTGAATCTACAAGCAATATAACAAACGTTCCGTACGAATACCGTACGAAACGTCCTTGTTCCGTCGCCATCAGGCGTCATGATTCTATTTTTCTTCTGTTTGCGAACACACTGCTTCAGCCAAATGGATTCGCCTCGCTGGATTAGCGAATATAATAACACAAAAACCGTACGGAAACCGTACGGATTTGCAAAAATGATATATTATTTTTTTTGCTCCTGCCAGCGCTGGCGTAAAAGAGACCGCTTTTTTTCGCACATGCGGTAGATTGCGGGCTCCGCCCATGCATAGTCGCTCATGAACCGTTCGTCAAAACGGGAGACGGCGTCCGGCTTTCCATCCCAGAAGTCATAATAGTCGCAGGAGACCAGCTCCTTCCGGATGCGGCAGCTGCCGCGCTCACGCACAAAGATCTCCTCCGCGCCGCAGGCTTTGAGCGTGTCGATAAGCTCTTTGATCGTTCTGCGATAGCCGGTGTTTTCGGCGGTCTTGTTCTCGCTGTCCTCGCAGAGGTGTTCGATAATGTCGTAGATGCCGACGCTGCGCCCCTCATAGTAGACGCAGAGCGCCATGAGCTCCTTTGCCTTCGCGGAGAGAAAGCGGACGGGGGTTCCATCCACGAGCATTTCAAAATTGCCGAAGGTATGGAACTGCACGCGCTTCTTCTGTCGGGTATGGAGCAGCTTTGCGCGCTCCAGTACGTCCAGAATGTCGTCCCGGTCAAAGGGCTTAAAGACCATATAATCCGCCTTCATCTGGAACGCCTCCACGGCAAAGCGCGGGTGCGCGGTGATGAACACGATGATGATATCCCGCCGGATCTCGCGCAGACGCATGGCAAGTTCAATGCCGTTCATACCCGGCATGTCGATATCCAGCATTGCAAACTCGACCTCATGCGTGCTTGCATAGGCAATCGCTTCGAGCGGATCGGTAAACTTGCCTACGATCTCAATCTCGGGCATGTCTGCGCACTTGAGCTCTAATAGCTGCATATCCAGCGCCATATCGTCTACCAAAATCGTCTTCATAACGGCTCCTCTCCCAGATTGTCCTGATAGCGCAGCAGTACGGTGGTTCCGCGCCCCGGCTCGCTGACGACGCTGACGGAGCAGCCGGGATATTGCCCCATGCGTGTACGGATGTTTTGAATGCCGATGGAATGGCGGCTGGTTTCTCCGCCGGGATGATAGCCAATACCATCGTCGCTGACAGAGACGACATAGAATCCCTCTTCGCGGGAGAGGCTGATCTTAACCGTGCCGCCGCCGACCTTGGGCTTGATGCCGTGGATGATCGCGTTTTCCACCACGGGTTGAATTGTGAGCACGGGGATGAGGAAATCCGCGTCGAACACGTCATATTCCATCGTGAGCCGATCCTGTAGCTGCACGCGGTTGATCTCGGCATAGGCGCGAACGGTACGCAGCTCCTCGCGGAACGGAACAAGTCCACCTTCGGCGCTGACACTATCCACCTTAAAGCGTAGATAACGCGAAAAATCCTCCGTCATCTTGTAGGCCGCGTCGGGATCGAGAATGATCAGCGCTTGGATGGCGTTGAGCGTGTGATAAAAAAAGTGCGAGCTGATTTGGGTGAGCAGTACGTTGGTGCGGTCGTATTCCACCTGCTTTTGCAGGGCGGTGATGCGGTTTTGCGCTGCCTCCTGCTCCATGCGGCGGATGGTGCTGGTGCCGGATACTCCAGCGGCGACGGAGAAGCTCAGAAGCAAGCTCACCAGCGCGGAGAGAAGAACCGTCGTGTTGGTATACCAGGGTTTCATCGGGGAAACGGTGACATGCCACTCGGAATTATAGATCGGGAATGCATAGTCAAACGCGCGGCTGGGAATGCCCACGCCGGAGGTGAGGATGGTCTGATCCGATCCGTCGTCCGGATTGAACCGCCAGATGCGACAGGCAAAGCCCTGCGTAGTGACGGACTCCGGCAAGGTCAGCCCACCCAACGCATCAGGAAAGTTCAGCGTGACGGACACAATGCCCCAAAAAGAACCGTTGAGATAGACCGGAAGCCGCCCCGCGATGCCAAGACCGCCCTGCACAAGGGTAAACGGCCCCGCCATGATCATGGTTCCGCGTTCAATGGCGGTTTGCGCTTCCTTGTCTCCCGCCTTTGCGCCGGTGAGGTCGTGGCCCAACACGCTCTCGTTACCCACGAGCGGGTAGACGTTGCTGACGATGCCACGCGGCGCGAGCAGGACATTGCGCACCGTGCTGTCGGTGACGAGCAGGCGGGCGACGCGTTCAAATCCATCCGTTCCGCCGTCGCTCTGCACAACGAACGCCTCCAGCGTCTTTGCCTTGTTTAACTGTGCGGAGAGCACCTCGTAGGCCTGCGCGCTGACGGTGCCTGCGATGAACTTCATTTGGTCGTCCTCACGCGCGCGGCGACCGGATTCGATATAGACAGAGAGTGCGATGCAGAGCGCAAGCACGCCAAAAAAAGCGCCGACCACGGTCTTTGTCACGCGCCGTTTTCGCATGGACACTCGCCTCGCCTTCTAAATAGGATGGGTACTTATATGGATCTATTATATGGAATTCTGCGTGTCTAGGCAAATAGAACCGACGCGTATACGACTGGGGGCATGCCAATTGCGACCTGCGACAAAAAACGCCCCGCGTGAGCAGGGCGTCCTATACCGTGTAAAATTACTTGGAGTTCATGGACTTGATCTTCCGACGCGTCATGGCGCGCATGAGCGCAACCTTGCTGTGCCCCATGGTGCCAAGATCGTCTCCGCGTTCCTGCGCGAGGCGTTCCTGCGCGCGTTGCTCGGCTTCGAGCGCGCGCTTTTCGTCAATCTCCTCCGGCCATTCGCAGGCCTGCGAGAGGATGTAGACGCATTCCGGTCGAACCTCGATGAATCCTTCGGAGTGAAACGCGGTTCGCGTTGTGTGTTCGTCCGGCTGAATGACCAGCGCGCCGACATCCAGCGCGGAGACCATCGGCACGTGATCCGCCAAAACGCCGAGGGAACCGGCGATGGACTGCACGCTGACATAGACGGCCTCTCCGCTGTAAAACTCACGCTCCGGCGTGAGCACCATAAGATGAAATGGTTTCGGCATGTCGTATCAACTCCAAACTATGCGTCAAAAAGCGACGAATGCTGCGCATTTACGCATTCTTTTGCATCTCGTCGTAGCGCGCGTGCACCTCGGCAATCCCGCCCGCGAGGAGGAAAAGGGATTCGGGGATATCGTCCACCTTGCCGTCTACAATCTCCTCAAAACTGGAGATCGTATCCGCCATCGAGACGGAGCAACCGGGCTGCCCGCTGTAGACCTCCGCAACATGCATCGGCTGGGACAGGAAATTTTGAATCTTTCTTGCGCGGTAAACGGTCTGCCGATCCTCGTCGGAAAGTTCGTCCATACCGAGGATGGCGATGATGTCCTGCAATTCATGATAGCGCTGCAGGGTTTCCTGTACGCGCCGTGCTACGCTGTAGTGCCGCTCGCCGACGATGGACGGTTCCAGAATGCGGGAGGAGGAGGCAAGCGGATCGACCGCGGGATAGATGCCGATCTCCGCGATGGAGCGCGAGAGCACCGTTGTTGCGTCCAGATGGGAGAAGATGGTGGCAGGGGCGGGGTCGGTCAGGTCGTCCGCAGGGACATAGACCGCCTGTACAGAGGTGATGGAGCCATGCGGCGTGCTCGCGATGCGCTCCTCCAGCTCGCCGAGTTCGTTTGCCAGCGTCGGCTGATAGCCAACCGCGCTCGGCATACGACCCAGCAGCGCGGAGACCTCGTTGCCCGCCTGCACGAAACGGAAGATGTTGTCGATGAAGAGCAGCACATCCTGATGCATTTCATCGCGGATATACTCCGCCATGGAAAGCCCCGCGAGTGCCACGCGCATGCGCGATCCCGGCGGCTCGTTCATCTGTCCGAAGGCGAGGGACGTCCGCGCGATGACGCCGCTCTCGCGCATGTCGTTGATTAAATCCGTTCCCTCGCGGCTGCGCTCACCAACGCCTGCAAAGACGGAGTAGCCGCCGCGATTTTTCGCAATATTGTGAATCAGCTCGAGAATCAAAACCGTCTTGCCGACGCCTGCGCCGCCAAAGAGGCCGATCTTGCCGCCGACGGGATAGGGCGCGAGCAGGTCGATAACCTTGATGCCTGTTTCAAACAGGGTGGTAGAGGGACGCTGCAACATGAAGGACGGCGGTGCCTGATGCACATCCCGCATCGGCGGCGCAGACTGGTTTTCTCCCAGAATTGGGCCAAGTCCGTCGATGGGGCGGCCGAGACAGTCAATGACGCGCCCGAGCACGCTGTCTCCAACGGGCACGCAGATGCCGCCGCCGGTGTTGCGAACCAAAACCCCACAATAGAGACCCTCGGTTGGTTCCAGCGCAATGGCGCGTACCACACCGGGGGAATGATGCTGAACCACCTCAATATGAACGGGCGGTTCCGTCTTGGTTACGAGCAGAGTTTTGATGGGCGGCTCGGTGCCCTCGGAGAACTTCACATCCAGCACAGGGCCGATGATGCGGATAATGCTTCCAATTTGTTCGTGTTCCGTCATTGGTTATGTCCCTCCGGATAATAGGCGGCGTCGGCGGAGCGTGCCGCGTTCGCCGCATTGGCGGCGCCGATGATATCGGCGAGTTCGTTGGTAATGGTCAGTTGGCGTACGGAGTGATA
This sequence comes from Bacillota bacterium, assembly GCA_023458615.1. Lineage (GTDB taxonomy): Bacteria > Bacillota > Clostridia > Christensenellales > CAG-138 > UBA7703. The sequence goes on along the minus strand of JAEWYV010000018.1, from coordinate 7,519 downwards.
CTGCTGTGTGAGTTTATCAATCATCTTATCCGCGCTTCGGGTTGCGTTTTCCATCGCCGCCATGCGCGCGCAGTTCTCGCTTGCATAGGCATGCACAATCGCGCCGTAGACATAGCCGATGAGAAGCTGCGGAATCAGCGCGTCGAGCACCTGCACCGGAGACGGATCATAGAGAATTTGCGCGCGATCATAGGCTTCGTCTTCCCGGCTCGCCGGGCGTCCACGCTTGAAGTCGTTGAGCTCGACAGGGAGCAGCTTTTGCTCCATCGGCTCGCGCGAGAGGGTGTTGATAAAGCGGGTATAAACGATTCTGAGTTCGTCAATCTCCCCGCGGTCGTATTGATCGATGAGGATGGTCATGAGCCGCCGCACCTGATCGAGTTTCGGCTTTTCCGCGAGGCGTTCAAAATGCCGGTCTGGCGTGATTCCGCGGCGCAAATAGTGCGAGGTGCCAACGCTGCCTATCGTGTATACCTCAACTACATTTTTGTCCGCCATCACGCTATCCGCCAGAGCGAGCACCGAATGGTTATAAGACCCCGAAAGGCCTTTTTCGCCCGCGACAATGATATATGCAACCTTGTTTCCACTACGGTGCGTAATGTAGCGGTGGTTCACGTCGCCTGTGTGCGTGCGGATGTCCACGATGATATCCAGCGCGTGGAAAAAGTATGCGCGATTTTTGGCGATTCCGTCGAGTGCCCGGCGCATGCGCGCAGCAGAGACCATATGCATGGCGTTGGTGATCTGCCGTGTTTGCTTTACACTCTTAATGTGATAGCGGATATCGCTCATATTGGGCATGGTTCCGGGCCTCCTTTCGGGTGTAATTACTAATAGTGTACAGGCTTGTCTGGCGAATGCTTACCAAAGCTATGCCTGACAGGTGAGCTGGTAGTTTTCGATGCAGGTACGCAGTTGTGCCGTCAGCTCATCCGTCAAATCACCGGATTCATCAATTTCATCCAAAAGCGTGCTGTAGTTATGATGCGCATATTGCAGCAGCCCCTTTTGGAACGCGCGTACATGCTGGGAAGGAACGCTCTTGAGATAATCGTTCATGACCGCGTAGAGCACGAGCACCTGCTCACTCATCTGCAGCGGCTCGTGCTGGTTTTGCTTGAGCGTTTCGCTGAGGCGGTCGCCATTGTCCAGAATGTTCTTGGTCACGCTGTCGATATCGGAGCCGAACTGTGCAAAAATTTGCAGTTCGCGATATTGCGCGAGGGTAAGGCGCAGTTTCTTTACCACCTTACGCATGGCCTTCTTCTGCGCGGCGCTGCCGACGCGGGAGACGGAAAGACCAACGTTGACCGCCGGACGCACGCCGGAATGGAACAACTCCGGCTCGAGATAGATCTGACCATCCGTAATCGAGATGACGTTGGTCGGAATATAGGCGGAGATATCGCTTGCCATCGTTTCCACAATGGGCAGCGCGGTGAGGGAACCTCCTCCGTTGGCCTCGTTGAGGTGCCCCGCGCGCTCAAGCAATCTGCTATGCAGATAGAACACGTCTCCGGGATAGGCTTCGCGTCCCGGCGGACGATGGAGCAATAGGGACATGGCGCGGTATGCCACGGCATGCTTGCTTAAGTCGTCGTAGATGACCAGGGCGTCCTTGCCGTCATACATAAACTGCTCTGCGATGGCGCAACCGGCATAGGGTGCCAGATACTGCATCGCCGCGCAGTCGCTTGCGTTGGCAACGACGATGACGGTGTAGTCCATTGCGCCTGCGGTTTGCAGCGTCTCATAGATCTGCGCAACGGTGGAGAGCTTTTGCCCGATGGCGACATAGACGCAGTTTACGTGTTTGCCGCGCTGGTTGATAATGGTATCGATGGCGATGGTGGTCTTGCCCGTCTGGCGGTCTCCAATGATCAGTTCGCGCTGACCGCGTCCGATTGGAATAATGCCGTCTACCGCGAGTAGACCCGTCATGAGCGGCTCGTTGACCGCCTGACGGTCGATGATGCGCGGGGAGGGAGATTCCACAGGACGATAGCGCGAGGCATTCAGCGGTTTGTTATCCATCGGCATACCAATGGGATTGATGACGCGGCCCAGCAATTCTTCGCCAACCGGAACCTCAACCACACGGCCCGTGCCGTAGACCCGCTCGCCTACATGTACGCTGTCCTGACCGTTGAGCAAAACCGCACCGACGCCATCCAACTCAAGATCCATCGTCATGCCGTAAACATCGTTGTCAAAGGCGATCTGTTCGCCGTATCGCGTATGCGAAAGGCCCTCTATGCGCACCACGCCGTCGCCAACGCTGGTGACAACGCCGTACTCATAAACGGCGGATTTGTTTTCAAAGGAACGCATGCGGCGCTTGAGCGTTGCGCCGATATCCTTGGCGGAGCTGTGAAATGGTGTCTGTCCGCCACCGGTGAGCTTTACGTTTTCTGCGGCGATCTCCGCGCCGTCGGAAACGCTGTTGGAGACGAGCAGATGCTGCGCCTCCTTGATGCGGTATGCTACGCTCGCATCATAGACCTTGCCATCGATGATTGCGAGAAAACCGCCGATCAGCGCTTCATTTCGCCGTACATCAAACGAGACCGGCTGACCAAGCAGCTCTTGAAAATGCTGCTTGATGGATTCGATCTGTTCCTCGCCGAATGGTCCGGCGGTATATAATTCGCCTCTTAGAGCCATACTGAGCTCACTTTCCTACAACACAAAATACAAATACTCTGCCTCGCGGCGAGCCGCGAAACCGCAAATCAGGCCGTTCTGTTCAGGATGATTTCTGCAACGAACAATCAGGCCGCCGTTTAGCCGACCTTGTCAAAAAAACTATCAATGATGCGCTGGTGGTCTTCCTGCTTGACCTCGCGCTCCAAAATCTTTCCGGCAATGTCCACCGCAAGCTCCGCTGTTTGCGACTTCAGGTCGCCCAGCATACCTTCGCGCTCGGTCATGGCCTGGTGCATTGCGTCGCTTAGGATGCCCTGCGCGTCCTGCTTTGCCTTTTTCCGGAGTTCTTCTGCCTCGCGCTCCGCCGCTTTGCGGCGCTCCTCCGCGATGGCTTCCGCGTCAAGCCGAGCATTCTTCATCGAGGTTTCATACTGCGATTTGAGTGTGTTTGCCTCGTTTCGGCTCGCGTCAATCTGCTCCCGCTCGCGCGCAAACTTACCCTCCCGCTCCGCCATAAATTTGCTTACCGGCTGGTAAAGAAAATAGCGAAGCAGCAGAAAGAGGATGAGGAGATTGAGCGCGTGCTCGATAAAATCGATCAGCTTAAATTCCATGGATACCCCTCTTTCGAGAAACTTATTTGCCCATCGTGAAGATCATGATCAACGAAATAACGAAACCATAGATGGCGGTAGACTCCGTCAGCGCCATGCCCAGGATTAACAGTGCGTTGATCTTTCCGCCTGCCTCCGGCTGGCGCGCAATCGCTTCCACCGCTTTGCCTGTGGCAATGCCCATTCCGAGGCCTGCCCCAGCGCCCGTTAAAACCGCGATGCCTGCGCCGATTGCGATCAATCCGATATCCGTCATGGTAAGAACCCTCCTAAAATAATACTGGTCAATATCCGTGCCGACTTCGTCAGCATATTTTCTTTCGTCCTGAGGCAGGTACTACTCTTCTACTGCCTCTCCGATAAAGGTGAGCGACAGGTTGATGAAGATGAAGAACTGGATCAACGGGTGGAATGCGTTGAAGTAGAGCCCCAGCAGAGCGGGAACGCCAACCGAGAACGCTCCAAGCGCATAGTAGAGCAGCTCCACAACAATCATGCCGCCGAGCATATTGCCAAAGAGTCGGCAAGCCAGCGAGATCGGGATTGCCATATCGGAGATCAGCTTAAACGGCGCAATGATCGCGTTTGGTTTGATATAGGCCTGCGCTCTGCCCTTCAATCCCTTCTTGTAGATGCCAAATACGTTGATGAGGATGAAGGTAATCAGTGCATAGGAGAAGGTCATGCTCAAATCCGTCGTTGGCGGACGCAGACCGACGAGCTCGACAACCGCGGAACCGACCATCAGGGCTGCCATCGCGAAGAAATAGGAAGAAAGGCCGGAGTTTTCGTGTCCGTATTTCTCTTTTGTCAGGTCGTTCATCGCGCCGACAGCGGTTTCTAATATGAGCTGTAAGCCGCGCGGCGTTTCTTTGAAGCGCGGAATGACGAAGATGCGAATCAGCGCTGCGGCGAGAATGAGCGCCACGCTCACGCCGCAGGAAATGAGCACGGTTGAACTCACGGACTGCCCAAAGAGCATCACGCGGGCAGGGCTGATCTCAACCTTCAACTCACGGGCGCCTGTGCCAAAGCAGCCCAGGATCAAGCCGGAACAGAGCCAGAGCGCAAGCACGCCAACCAGCATATAGGGGTTGCGCTTCTTCTTGGCGGCCTTATAGCCTGCGTCGGTTTTGCCCGGCAGCGGAATGCGCGTGCGAAGAACGAGCGCCGCGACCCCGATGATCAGCGACAACGCGATGGCGATCCATTTGCCGACAGACGGCATGATAAACTGCATTTACAGGTCTCCTTTCCCGTTCTTTCGCATAACCGCATTGATGACAAACGCGCCAACGACGAGAACGGAAGAGATTCCAACACCGCACCAGATCAGTTGATCCTTAAAAAACAGCAGAACCAATACGGCTGCGGCGGCGAAGAGCAATAGCTTGACGAAGATGATGGCGGCGGATTTGAGGGTGTCCCCGGCCAGTAGTAATTTGGTCAGCCGCGTGAGCAAAAAGAGTTCTCCTGCCCCGCAAGCTAGTCCAATCAATAGTCCGACCATGCATCCACCTCCCGGTTCACCGGGGAATAGGGCGCTTAACCCACAAAATCCCCTGTTTGAAGAGAAAAAATCCCGCTTAGCGAAGGTGCGCATCAAACCCGCTTCTTCGGGTTCGGCTGCGACGCCAAGGACAGGATAAAGATAAATCATTCTACCGCGCCGTATCGATTCTGTAAAGAGTTGGCGGGCGATGACACAATAACTCCTGCAATATCGATAAGCCATTATTGTTATACACTATTATGAAAAAATGTCAAGGAAGTAAACAACGAAATAGAGGTTTTTATTCGATCTTTAGATATGAAGTACAGATTATTAAGATGCGTTGTGAAGGGCGGAAGCCGAATTCGGACGTTCAATGCTGGATGAGCATAACAGCTCAACGGCCGGGGGTGTTCCAAACGGAAACAGTGCGTATCCTACCGGGGAGATTTTGTTTTTCGGCGGGGTCGTGGTATCCTTATATCGGTAAAGTTCAGATACAGAAAAAGGACGCCCGGATGAACAGTAGATAGAAAGTGTGCTGCTGGCGGCCGGAGCAGGAAAAAACATTGAAATCACTCTTGGTGTATTTAAAGGAATATCGCAAGGAATGCGTGCTAAGCCCGCTCTTCAAGCTCTTTGAGGCGGGGTTGGAGCTTACGGTTCCGCTCGTGATGGCGGCGTTGATTGACCACGGCATCGCAAATGCGGATCGCGGATTGATCCTGCGAATGTGTTTACTGCTGGTGGGGATCGCCGCGGCAGGACTGGTCACCGCCATCGCTGCGCAGTATTTCGCGGCAAAGGCCGCGGCGGGTTTCGGGAAAGAGGTTAAGCGTGCGCTGTTTCAAAAGATCCAAACACTTGCCTACAGCGATCTGGATCAGATCGGTGTTTCCACACTGATTACACGGCTTACGAGCGACGCAAACCAGGCGCAAACCGGCGTCAATCTCACGCTGCGTTTGCTGCTGCGCTCGCCCTTTATCGTGTTTGGCGCGGCTGCAATGGCGTTTACCGTCGATACGAAGGCTGCTTTGGTCTTCGCCGGAGCAATTCCGGTGTTGGCGGTCGTCATCTTTGCCGTTATGCTCGTGGGAATTCCGCTCTATCGCGCGGCGCAGGAACGGCTGGATCGCATCCTGAGCGCCACGCGGCAGACACTCGTTGGCGCGCGGGTGGTGCGCGCGTTTCATCTGGAGCAAAAGGAGATTGACTCGTTTGAGCGGGAGAATGAGGCGCTCAAACGCATTCAACTGCGCTCCGGGCGCATCGCCGCGCTGCTGAACCCCGCAACCTATGTCATCATCAACCTTGCCATTGCGCTACTGATCTGGATTGGTGCGCTGCGCGTCAACGCAGGCGAACTCACGCAGGGCGGCGTGGTCGCGCTCTATAACTACATGGGTCAAATACTCGTGGAGCTCGTCAAGCTCGCAAGCCTCATCATCACCGTCACAAAATCCATCGCCAGCGGCAACCGTATCCAGAGCGTGTTGGAGCGTCAGCCGTCTATGACCGCGCCCGCTATCGCGCCGGAGCAACCGAATACGGACATCGCTGTGGCGTTTCAAAACGTTGGCTTTCGCTATCATGCCGACGCCGAGGAGGCACTCTCCGGGGTCAATCTGGTTGTCCGGCGCGGGCAGACCATCGGGATCATCGGCGGCACGGGCGCGGGCAAGAGCTCTCTTATCAATCTCATTCCGCGTTTTTACGACGCGAGTGAAGGCGAGGTATTGGTAAACGGCAACGATGTGCGCCAATATCCACTGGATACGCTGCGCGGGAAGATCGGCATTGTGCCGCAGAGCGCGGCGCTCTTTCGCGGCACCGTGCGGGAGAACATCCGTTGGGGCAAGCCGGACGCAACCGACGAGGAGATTTGGCAGGCGCTCACACTTGCGCAGGTGCAGGAGACGATTGCGACGAAGGGTGGGCTGGATATCGCAATCGAACAGGGCGGAAAGAACCTCTCCGGTGGGCAGATGCAGCGGTTGACCATTGCACGCGCGCTCGTCCGGCAGCCGGAGATATTGATTCTCGACGACAGCGCCTCTGCATTGGACTACGCTACAGATGCGGCGCTGCGCCGCGCGATCCGCAGCCTGCCGCAAAATCCAACGGTGTTCATCGTCTCCCAACGCGCGTCCTCACTGTTGCAGGCGGATCAAATCGTGGTGCTGGATGACGGCGTCGTTGCAGGAATTGGTACGAGCGAGGAATTGCTTAAGAGCTGCCCGATCTATCGTGAAATCTACGACACACAGTTTGCGCAAGGGGGTGCATCGCATGCGTAAGCAACCCTCTGAACAGAAGCCGCGTCCGGATCAGGGCGTATGGAAGAAGATCTTCCGCGCGTTGGAACAGCACCGGCTGTTGCTCGCGCTCTCGCTGCTGCTCGCCATTGCGGTCGTGGCATTGACGCTGTATGTGCCGGTGCTGATTGGTCAGGCGATCGATCTCATCGTCGGCAAAAACGACGTGCAGTTTTCCGGCATTCTACCGATTCTCATCAAGGCGGGCATCATTGCGGCAGGAACCGCGATCCTCACCTGGCTCATGAATGCGGCGAACAATCGCGTAACCTATCGCGTGGTTTACGACCTGCGCACGCAGGCTTTTCAAAAGATCGAACGCCTGCCGTTGCGTTATATTGACGCGCACGCCTACGGCGAGGTGGTCAGTCGCGTGATAACGGATGTAGATCAGTTCGCAGACGGGCTTTTGCTCGGTTTTTCGCAGCTCTTTACGGGCGTTGTCA
>JAEWYV010000017.1 GCA_023458615.1 Bacillota bacterium | reverse complement strand
TTGACGCCAAGTTCCTTTAAATAGTCCAGTTTTTGTATGATGCCCTTCAGGTCGCCTATGCCATCGTTGTTTCCGTCCATAAACGAACGCGGATAGATTTGGTAAACCACCGCTTCTTTCCACCAATAGTGTGTATTGGACTTGGTCAGCGGTTTGGTGTTCGCTTCCTGATTGAAGAGGTTGAGCATCGTGTCAATCACCTGTTCGGCGTTCGGCAACGCCTTTCCGGCAAATTTGGGGATCGCCGATATCTTGAGCCCCTTGACAATGGGGTTTAAAATTACTTTTTCATTAATTCCCGCGTATTGCACCAGTTGCGAGAGCACATCCCGCGCAATGGGGTTTTGCAGCAGCTCGCCAATTTTGGTATCCTTCGTAATCATTTCAGTTCCAGCCTCCGTTGCAGTGCGATTGCGATTCTTTCGCCGCATGCATTCCTGTTCATTATACTGCTATTTTATAAATCTTGTCCAAGGCTTCCATCTCAAATGTCGATTGTTCTTTATTGTTGATTCAATAGAACGGTTACTTTGTTAAACTTCTCCTTGGCTACGCGCTCAATCTTCTTTTGATCCCGTTTGTTGATTTTACAAAGAGGCTTGATTTCCAACCGATTTCCTGTCCGCTTCCAAATCGCTGATACTTTGCCGTTGAGCAAAACCGTAGGGAAGACGATCCCTGTGTTGTTATATACGGCTTTGATCTGCTCCTTTGGCAAAATCGGATTCTCTGTTTTGCGATATCCCAACAGCATTTGATCAAACGCGGCAAGAAACACAACGCTAGGTAGATCCGCATCCTGCAGCAGCGTCTGTCCCACTGAAAAATACGTTTGCCCGTTGAATGAGAAGCTCTCTGTCGCTGTTTGCTCCAGCAAATCTTTGAGTTGCTTCTGTGTTAGGCCAAAAAAGGTCCGTGCGTCCCGCAATGACACCGGCGCATAGTGCATCAGATACCGTCGCATCAATTCTGCAAGCGCGGCTTCTTCCTCGGCTGGTTCCAGTGGGCTGAGCCGGGTGAATACGCGATTCCCGTCGGCGGTATAGGCAATCTCCCCCTTCTCCGCCATCGCACGAAATAGTCCGCCCCAGGGATGGAGGATGATCTGGGTTTCGTAGTCACTCATTCCGCAATTCAGGCAGGCGGCCTTTAGTTCTTCCCGCGTTTTATCGCCGGCAGAAAGCGCATCCGCAATCACCTCGCGAAAAAACGCGCCGCGACCGGGCGCGATGCTTTCATCAAGAAATGTCATCTGGCCGAACGCCGACTCGCTGCCGGAGTAAAGAACCAGCGGCAGATCGCTTTTGTGGTGCAGATGCAACGTTCCACGAAACGACCATGTCTTGACATACTGTGATAAATCAGGCGTATCGCTTGCACGAATTTTTAAAGCGTGCAGCGCCGCCGCGCCATACTGTGCCTGCAAGCCGATCAACCCGCGCACCACCTCTTCGGCTGGTTCCGGCGATAGTAGATACTGATTTTGTAAACGTAGAAGCTTAAACTCTTCTTGATCCATTTGTCGGCCCACCCATTACACTCTGTTAAAAAGTGTTCGAATATGAAAAGAGCGGACGAAATCAATCGTCCGCTTTTTTATAAGACCTAGATTACTCGCCTGCGGCGGCCTCGTAAACGCTGACAGTCTTCTTGCCAAGGTGCTTGGTTTCGAAGCGGACAACGCCGTCGACCTTTGCAAAGAGCGTATCGTCTTTGCCGATGCCGACGTTGACGCCGGGATGCATGTGTGTGCCGCGCTGACGCACGAGAATGTTACCCGCGAGCACGAACTGACCATCCGCGCGCTTCGGTCCGAGTCGCTTGGCTTCGCTGTCGCGGCCGTTGCGGGACGAACCAACGCCTTTTTTATGCGCAAACAGTTGCAGATTCATCTTGAACATATCGTTACACCTCCCTGTGTCGTATTTTAAGGGATTTGCGATACGATTCTTGAATGGAGGCCAGCCCCGCTTCCATCGTTAAAAACAAAAGCTCTGCCTGCTCCAGCTGCTTCCCGCGTGTATCGCCCGCGAGGACGCAGTGCATTCCTTCGGTTTCGTCTATCGAGACGGCGAAATGCTCGCCTTCTTTTAGTCCGATCACCTGAATCAGTCCGAGATAACAGGTTTGCGTGAGCGCAGAGATTGCGCTGCAAACGATGTCCTCCCCCGCTTCGCCATGGTTTGCATGCCCGGTTGAGGTAAACCCGACCGTATTGCCACCCTTGTGAAGCATCGTAACCGTTACCATAGCGCCTTACCCGATTGAGAGAATCTCAACTTTGGTAAACGGCTGACGATGGCCGCGCTTTGTGCGGGAGTCCTTCTTCGGCTTATACTTGAAAACGACGACCTTTTTGCCTTTGCCGTGATCCAGCACTTTGCCGCGAACGACGACACCGCTCAACACGGGTTTCCCCACCTTGACACCGCTGTCATCCGCAACGAGCAACGTTTCAAAATCGACTTCAGTGTTCACATCGGCTTCGAGCTTTTCCACCAGAATCTGGTCGCCAACCTCTACCTTGTACTGCTTACCACCGGTTTGAATGATTGCATACACGATAACTGCACCTCCTCATACCAGACTCGCCCAATCGTGGTGGCGTGGAATCAACCGCGCACTTATACCACCCCGGAGCGGCTCACCGAAAGATCATAACACAAGCGCATCCTGCATGTCAACGAAAAACGCCTGATTTTATCGGGAAAATGAGCTTCGTTTTCCTGATGTTTCTGCCGTCAACGGATGATCTTGCAGTCCTTCTTTGCCTCCGGCACCTTCTTCTCAGAAAGCGGCCTTACCGTAAATTTTTCAATATGCAGCGTGGCATTCGGGCGGACATAATACGTTCCGCCTTCTTCCAGCGGGAAGAGACAGCCGTGTTTCTGCTCCGCCGCTTCCATCGCGGTTACCACATCCGGATGCGCCTCGATGAGCATGCGCTTGTTGTTGCTACCCTTGATGACCTGCAAGGTCTGCTTGCGGATGCGGTTGATGACGGTTTCGGGAGCAAGCACCTTTGCGTCTCCGTTGCAATAGGGACAAACCTGTTGCAGGGTGTCAGAAATGCTTCTGCCGGTCTTCTTGCGCGTCATCTCGACCAAGCCCAGATGCGTAAAGCCGAACACATGCGAGCGGGTGTGGTCTTCCCGTAGAGCTGTTTTGAGCGTGGTGAGCACCAAAGCGCGGTTGGCTTCCTTCTCCATATCGATAAAGTCGATGATGATGATGCCGCCGATATCCCGCAAACGCAGCTGTTTTGCAATTTCCTTCGCCGCCTCGCAGTTCACCGCCGTGATGGTTTTTTCCAGATTGTCCTTGCCGACGAACTTGCCGGAGTTGACATCGATAGAGGTCAGTGCCTCGGTGCGGTCTATGATGACATAGCCACCGCTCTTGAGCCAAACCTTTCTCGCGAGCGCTTTTTCAATCTTGCTCTCGGTGTCGTAGCGGTCAAAGAGTGCCTCGCTCTCCTTGAGCAGAATGCGCGCCTTGAGTTTCGGCGCCATATAATCCGCAATTTCGCGCAATTTGTCATAGGCATCCACGTCGTTGACAAACACGCGGTCGATGTCCTTCATTAAAAAATCGCGCGCTGTACGAAACAGCAACGATTGCTCCGCATGCAACAGTGCTGGCGCTTTTCTGCTCGCGGCGCGCTTTTCAATCTCGGCATAGAGGTTGACAATGCTCTCCAAATCCTCGGCAAAATCCTGCTTGGTCTTGCCTGCCGAAGCCGTGCGAACAATCACGCCCATGCATTTGGGTTTGATCTCGATTAAAATTTTTCTTAGGCGCTGGCGTTCCTCATCCTTGTCGATGCGACGGGATACGCCGACATAGTCCATCGTTGGCATGAGAACCAACGAGCGCCCTGCCAGCGTAATATGCGTGGTCACGCGTGCGCCCTTGGTGCCAACCGGATCTTTTGCCACCTGAACCATGATTGTCTGGCCTGGCTTTAAGAGATCGCGAATGTTCTTCGATTCCGGCATCTGCTCAATCTCGTCATCGGGATCGTCCGAAAGCACGATATCCCCCGCGTAGAGGAACGCGTTTCGCTCCAATCCAATGTCGATAAACGCCGCCTGCATACCGGGCAGAACATTTTGCACCTTGCCGTTGTAAATGTTGCCGACGAGGCGTTCCGACCCTTCCTGCTCCACATACAGCTCAACAGGAGAGCCATCCTCGACGACCGCGACGCGGGTTGCCACGCCGCTAGCGTCCACCAGGATTTCCTTATTCATTTTTCCCTTCTCTTTCCTATTCCGCAGGCAGATGCGGCAACAGGCCATCTTCGGCAAAATACATGTGCGTACGATGGATTTCATACGCGGCATGCGCATCCAAACGTTCGAGCAGCGCGTCGATAAACGCATCGACCCGCAACCCGCCATCGGCTTGCAGCTTGCCTAGAACGAGGAGGGCAGCTTTTTCGCCCTCGACCTGCCCCACGGAGACCCGCAGGATATACGGACGCATGTCTACGGGCTTGATTCCGCCCTTCGTCCGTTTGTTTATGATAATTTCGCCCGAGAGCATCTCTTCGAGCGTGGATTGCAGTTTTTCTTCGGAAACTGCCTCCGTAAATGCCAAATCAATTCGATAGCCCGCGGCGCGAAGCTTAGCCGAGAGCGAACCAAAGTTTTCCGGTGCGACAAAGGCACCGCTCACCGACATGCCCCGCGGCATAGCCCCGTTCGCACGGCGCACAAACTCCTCCGGCGCCATCTCCTCCGAGAGTTGCACCTCAAACCACTCCGCCTCGCTGCTCATGCCCGTTGCCGCAGCGGTTGCAAACGAAAACTGCGGATGGGGATTAAAACCATTGGAGTACAGCAGTGGTATTCCGGCTCTGCGGAATGCGCGCTGCAGGGTTCTCTGAATATCCAGATGCGATATCATCGCAATCTCGTTTCCTTTATGATAGGCGGCAATCAGTTTCATACGATATTCCAATTCACTTTATTTTTGCGGCTGACGAACAGCGGGACGTGTGTTTAGGACAGGCCTTTGCAGTCCATCTCATAGCGCGCGCCAAAGCAGCCGTTGCAGGTTTCGCGGCAATCCGGCGTGGTTTCGCCATGGAGCGCACGCTTGTATTCACGCCTGAGGTAGGCCTTGGTTACCAGCATGTCGACAAAGTCCCACGCAAGCGGCTCTTCAAGCGTAAACTCGCGTTGCGCATATTCCTGCTCGCTCAGACCGCAGTCCGCAAACGCCTGCGCCCATGCCTTGGGCTGAAAGTGCTCTGTCCAGGCGTCAAACCGGCAGCCGAGCGAGTAGGCGCGAAGCAGCACATCGGCGAGCTTCTCGTCCCCGCGTGAAAACGCAGTCTCCAACACAGAGAGCAGCGAATAATGGCAGTTCAACTCCGCGCCACGGATGCCCTTGAGCGCGCCGCGCAGCAGCTCCTGTTTTCTCTTGATCTCTTCCGAGGGCACCTGTCCGCACCATTGAAACGCCGTGAACGGTTTTGGAACAAAGGTGGATACGCTGACATTCAGGCGCAATCCCTTGCCGCGCATCTCCTTTGGCAGACCGTAAAACTGCCAGCTGATCTTTCTCGCCAACTGCGCGATGCCTAGAATATCCTCGTCCGTCTCGGTCGGGAGACCGATCATGAAATAGAGTTTCACGCTGCTCCACCCGTTGGCAAACGCGTCCTGCGTTGCGCGGAGGATGTCCTCCTCGGTTACGTTTTTGTTGATGACATCTCTGAGCCGCTGTGTTCCCGCCTCCGGCGCGAAGGTCAGGCCCGCTTTGCGGACGGTTTGCATCACGCTCAGATCGTTGGCAAGTTCACTATCAACACGCAAGGATGGCAGCGCAACGGAGACCTTTTGGGATTCCATTTCGTGAATGATCTCCGGAACCAGCTTATGCACCTCGGAATAATCCCCTGTGCTTAGGCTTAAGAGCGACACTTCATCATAGCCTGTGCAGCCGATCTGCTGCCGCGCGAGTTCCATGAGCGTTGCGCTCTTGCGCTCGCGAATCGGGCGATAGATATACCCCGCCTGGCAGAAGCGGCAGCCGCGCGTGCAACCGCGCATAACCTCCAGCGCGACACGGTCATGCACGATATTCAGATATGGTACGATGGGCTCGCCCGTGA
>JAEWYV010000016.1 GCA_023458615.1 Bacillota bacterium | reverse complement strand
TGCTTGTCAACGGCGTGAAGATTGGCTAAACATACGAAGACTGATTGCACGATAAGGAGCAGCCAAATGGCAACGACATCCATCTCAGGAACCAATAAGCTCGCCGAGCGAATCATCAACGAAGCGGAAGCAGAAGCGCATTCGGTTTGTACGCAAGCGCAGACTGCTGTAGGCGAAATTCGCGCAGCCAGTGAAAAAGCATGTTCCATTCGCGGCGCGGAACTCAAGAGTCAGAGTGAGGCGGCAGAAAAAAGCCTCATCAGCGGCTATCAAACGCGTGCCACGTTGGATGGAAAGAAGGATATGCTTCGCAAAAAACGCGCTGTGATTGACGCGGCTTTTATCCGCGCGTATGACGCCATGCTCGCGTTGGACGCGGAGAAGCGCAAGCTGATCTGCGCGCGGCTGCTTGAGACGGAAGCAGAGGGCGGAGAGATTGTCGTTCCGGCATCTGCGGATCGTGCTGCCCTCACGGCGCTGATCGCCGCGCAGACGCAAAAGCATCTGACGATCTCAGCGAATGACGCAAAGATCGATGGCGGATTTGTGCTGGTCGGCGAAGGATACGAGAAGGATTGCTCTTTTCGCTCACTGTTGAGCGAAGTGCGGGAATCGGAAGAGACAGCGGTCTATCAGTTGCTCTTTAACTGAGCGGAGGGAAGATACTATGCCACAGCCAAGCTACGCCTATGCCTGCGCGCGCATCAGCGCGTTGGAAAAGTCGCTCTTTGGCAGGGATACCGTCCGACGCATGGCCGAAGGGTCGCTGGAGGATGCATTGCGCATGCTCACCGATGCAAAATATGGCAACCTGCCGGATGCAACAGGCGAGGATGTCGAGCGCATGATCGAATCTGTGCGTCGGCAGACAGCTGAAACGGTGCGCGAGCTTTCGCCTGAGCCTTCCTTGACGGATCTATTTCTGCTGCAAACGGACGCGCAAAATCTTAAGGTGCTTATTAAGGCGCGTATGCTGAATGCCGGCGATGCACCCCTGCAAGAAGGCGGGCTGTTTTCGCGTGAACAACTGACCAACATGGTCACAACCGCGAAATATGAACTGCTACCGGAGGCAATGCGTCAATCGCTGGAGCAGCTGGAGACGAAACTCAAGATTACGCCGGAGCCGCAGCTTGTGAGCGTGATGATCGATTATGGATATCATGCACATTGCTTGTCCGCTTCGAAAACAGTCAACGAGCCCTTTATCCGGCAGTATTTTGCTGCGTTGTGCGACTTTGATAATGTAATCACCTTCCTTCGTATGCGCGCGATGGGCGCGCAGAAAGAGGATCTAAGGGACGTTCTTTTACCCAGTGCGGGGGTGAAGGCGGAGGCGTTGATTGACGCCTACGAACTCTCGGCGGAGACGCTGACGCGCGCCATCTCCGGCAGCGTTGTAAAGTCGGCTCTGCAGGATGGACTCTCTAAAATGCTAGTCTCCGGCAGCATCGCCATGCTGGAAAAGACACGAGATGATTACCTACTCTCCTTGGTAAACGATCACCGTCACGAGGTGATGACCATATTTCCAATCGTCGGATATTATCTTGCGCGGGATCGCGAGGCAAAGGCCGTACGCCTGATTTTAACCGTAAAGCGAAACGGATTGGATGATGCGGTGATTGCGGAAAGATTGAGGGAACTCTATGGCTAAGATTGGTGTCATCGGCGATCGGGACTCCGTCCTGCTCTTTAAGGCGGTCGGGCTCGATGTATTCTTTGAGGATGACGGTGCGCGCGCAAATCGCACCCTTCATCGCCTCGCGCGAGAGGGGTATGCCGCTGTGTTCGTAACCGAGAAACTCTTTCCCGCATGCGCGGAAACCATCGCGGAATTTCAGGGTCAGTCCTATCCAGCCATCATACCGATTCCTGACAATCAGGGATCGCAGGGCATAGGAGAAAAAACGCTGCGACAGAATGTTGAAAAAGCGGTTGGCATGGATATCCTCGCCAATACATAAAAAGAAACAAAGCGCTAACGGATGAAATTCTTGGAGGCGCAAAAAGATAACCGTAAACATTTTTTACGATTTCGAAAGGGCAAATAGCATGCAAGGAACGATCATCAAGGTTTCGGGGCCTCTCATCGTAGCCGCCGGCATGGCAGATGTGCAGATGTATGACGTCGTCCGCGTTTCCGAAAAACATCTGATCGGCGAAGTTATTGAACTGCGCGGCGATCAGGCATCCATACAGGTATATGAGGAGACGGGCGGCATTGGCCCGGGCGAACCCGTGGAAACCACGGGCGCACCGCTGTCTGTTGAGCTTGCCCCCGGGTTGATTGAGTCCATCTACGATGGTATTCAGCGACCGCTGAATCTGATCCGGGAGCGTGCGGGCGATCGCATCACCCGCGGCATCATGGTGGATTCGCTCAATCACGAGAAACTTTGGGCGTTCTCGCCTGTTGCGAAGGTGGGCGACCAGCTCGTAGGTGGCGATATCCTCGGAACGGTACAGGAAACTGAGGCGGTGCTCCATCGCGTGATGGTTCCTCCGCAGGTTTCCGGTAAGCTGGCTTGGATTTTTGAGGGTGAGGCAAATATCGTCACCCCGATTGCGAAGATTGAAAAAGCGGACGGGTCCGTTGTCGAGCTGCCGATGCTGCAAAAGTGGCCTGTTCGCAAGGGACGTCCATATGCAGAGAAAATCGCGCCAACAGAGCCGATGATCACGGGACAACGCGTCGTTGATACGCTCTTTCCAATTGCAAAAGGCGGTACGGCTGCCGTTCCGGGACCATTTGGCAGCGGCAAGACGGTGGTTCAACATCAGCTCGCAAAATGGGCGGAGGCGGATATTATCGTCTATGTTGGTTGCGGAGAACGCGGAAACGAGATGACGGACGTGCTCATGGAGTTTCCGGAGCTGAAAGACCCGCGCACAGGACTTTCATTGATGAAGCGTACGGTACTGATTGCGAACACCTCGGACATGCCGGTTGCCGCGCGCGAAGCATCGATCTACACGGGCATCACGATTGCGGAATATTTCCGCGATATGGGTTATAAGGTTGCCATCATGGCGGATTCCACCTCTCGCTGGGCGGAGGCGCTGCGAGAAATGAGCGGTCGTCTCGAAGAAATGCCTGGTGAGGAAGGGTACCCCGCTTATCTTTCCAGCCGACTGGCTGAGTTTTATGAGCGAGCAGGCGCGGTGAAAGCACTCGGTAGCGAAGGGCGCGAAGGCGCGGTTTCCGCCATTGGTGCCGTTTCTCCTCCGGGCGGTGATATCTCCGAGCCGGTTTCGCAGGCGACGTTACGAATTGTAAAAGTCTTCTGGGGTTTGAGCAGCAAACTGGCTTATGCGCGACATTTTCCGGCAATCGATTGGCTACAGAGCTACTCGCTCTATCTCGATCGTCTCGAGGGCTGGTTCAATCAGAATGTTTCGCCGGACTGGTCGGCGTTGGTTTTGAGAACGATGGCGCTGCTACAGGAAGAGAGCGAGCTGGACGAAATTGTTCGCCTCGTCGGTATCGATGCGCTTTCGTTCCGCGATCGATTAACGCTGGAATGCACACGTAGTATCCGCGAGGACTATCTGCATCAAAACGCGTTCCATGAAGTAGATACGTACTCTTCACCGAAAAAACAGTATCTGCTGCTTAAAGCAATTCATACCTTCTATGAGAAGAGCTTGGTCGCGCTGCAAGAGGACGCACCGTTTAGCAAACTGGTCAAGCTCCCCGTCCGCGAGAAGATTGGACGACTGAAGTATGTGCCGGAGGACGAAGTCCAAGCGCAATATGACGCGATTTTACTTGAGCTGAACAACCAGATCCGCACTCTGACGGAAGGGGGCGAACAGCATGCGTAAAGAGTATAAAACCATTCGCGAGGTCGTTGGCCCGCTGATGCTTGTTGAGCAGGTGGAAGGCGTTAAGTATGATGAGCTGGTAGAGATTCAACAGCACGATGGAACCATCCGCCGCGGACGTGTTCTTGAAATCGATCGCGATAAGGCGCTGGTGCAGCTATTTGAGGGATCGCAGGGCTTGCAAATCAGCACCTCAAAGGCGCGCTTTCTGGGCAAGTCAATCGAGCTGGATGTTGCGCCCGATATGTTGGGACGCATTTTCGACGGCATGGGCAAACCCATCGACAAAGGTCCTGCTCTGATTGCTGAGAAACACCTGAACATCAACGGTACGCCGATGAACCCCGCCGCGCGCGACTATCCGAGCGAGTTCATTCAGACCGGTATTTCCGCCATCGACGGATTGAATACGCTCGTGCGCGGACAAAAGCTGCCGGTGTTCTCCGGTTCCGGCCTGCCGCATGCCAACCTCGCCGCACAGATTGCGCGTCAGGCGAAGGTGCTTGGTTCGGACGAGAAATTCGCGGTTGTGTTCGCAGCCGTGGGTATCACATTTGAAGAATCCGACTTCTTTATCAGCGATTTTCGAAAGACCGGCGCAATTGAGAAAACGGTTACGTTCATCAACCTTGCGAACGATCCGGCCATCGAGCGCATTGCAACCCCGCGTATGGCGATCACCGCCGCGGAGTATCTGGCCTACGAGCTGGGCATGCATGTGCTCGTCATCATAACAGACATTACGAACTATGCAGAGGCGCTGCGCGAGGTTTCCGCTGCGCGCAAAGAGGTTCCCGGTCGCCGCGGTTATCCGGGCTATCTGTATACCGACCTTGCGAGCATGTATGAAAGAGCGGGCAGAATCCGCGGCAATGCGGGCTCCATTACGATGATCCCGATTCTCTCCATGCCGGAAGATGACGTCACGCATCCGATTCCCGACTTGACGGGATACATCACAGAGGGGCAGATCATACTCTCCCGCGAACTCAACCGTAAGGGCTTAACCCCGCCGATCAACGTGCTTCCGTCGCTCTCGCGCCTGAAGGACAAGGGTATTGGCAAAGGGAAGACGCGCGAGGATCATGCTGACACGATGAACCAGCTCTTCTCGGCGTATTCACGCGGAAAGGACGCAAAAGAGCTCGCCGTCATTCTCGGCGATGCAGCGCTGAGCGATGTAGACAAACTCTACGCGAAGTTTGCAGATGCTTTTGAAGCGGAATATGTTTCGCAGGGGTATTATTCTAACCGCACGATTGAGGAGACGCTCAATCTCGGTTGGAAGCTGCTCGGTATTCTGCCAAAGTCCGAGCTCAAGCGCATCAAGGACGCATACATCGAGAAATACTACCCTAAGGAGGCGTAGCCGATGGCGGCGATCCAGGTAAAACCAACCCGTATGGAACTCAGCAACCTTAAAAAACGCAAAAAGGTTGCTGTTCGCGGGCATAAAATGATGAAAGACAAGCGGGATGAGCTCGTCCGTCGCTTCATCGAATACGCCAGACAAAACAAAGCGTTGCGCGCCGAAGTAGAGGAAAAACTCTCCCGCGCAATGAAGAGCTTTGTGTTGGCGCGCGCCTCCATGAGCAGCGCGGAGATTGAGGAAGCGCTAATGTATCCTGCGCGCGCGGCGGAGGTCGTTGCCGGAACGCAGCAGGTGCTCTCCATTCAGGTGCCGAAAATCTCAATCGAAGCGCAAGAGGGATTTACCTATCCCTATGGTTTTGCAACGACCAGCGCAGACCTGGACCTTTCGGTACAGCTGCTGGCGGAGGTTTTGCCCCTTTTGGTGCAGCTTGCGGAGATTGAGAAGGCCTGCGGCAGGCTTGCAGATGAAATTGAGAAGACGCGCCGCAGAGTCAATGCGCTGGAGTACGTCATGATTCCTCAGATTACGGAAACCATACGTAGGATTCAAATGAAGCTGGATGAGAACGAGCGCGGAAATCTCACTCGATTGATGAAGACAAAGGAGATGCTCCAGCAGGAGAAATCTTAAACAATCATAGACATTCACATATAAAATCTCAATGTGTTATAATCGCATTGAGATTTTTTTATTGAGGTGTCATATGGATTTTCTAGAAATCGCGCAATCTGCCGGTTTTGCGGACTGCTATATACTCTCAACCGAGCCGTTTGTTCATTATGCCGAGCGTCTGGGAAACGGTTCTTTGCACTCGGCCGCGCGAGAACTTACGATAGATATTCAAAAGGATACGCCCTGGGCAAATGCGGTGATCACGATGATCAAGCCGTATCGGCCCTATTCCGATGATATCCCGGTCTCGGGTAATTACCCTTCCAGCAATGCGGCCTATCACGCGGCAGGCGCTGTGATGAAGACACTCAAAACGCATAGGATTCGCAGCGAACGGGGAGAGTTGCCCATTCGGGAACTGCTCACCCGAAATGGAATCGGAACCATGCTAAAAAATGGCCTTACCTACATTCCGGGGTATGGCACACGATACTCGGTCAGCGCAATCCTGGCAGACATACCGGATGTAAAGTATACCCCTGCGCGAAAACCTGTCGAGGTCAAATGCGATCAATGCCACGCTTGCGAGAAAATCTGTCCGAGTTGCGCTATTGGCTCCAGCGGGTATGACTTTCAAAAATGCGCGCGCGCCTATATGAGCGGCGATCCGATGGAACAATGGGTCATGGATTCGCTTACCTGCGTGCTCGGCTGCGAACTCTGCCAGCGAATCTGCCCGTATAATACGGGCATAGAGCCTATTGCAGAAATGCCGGATGTGTTTCTTCTGGAAGAGTTGCTCAAAGGAAACGTGAAGCCCGTGCTGGAGATTGTCGGCAAAAATCTCAACAAAAACGGACGCATCATTCAGCATGCCTGTGTTGTTGCCGCACATCAAGACAGGCGTGATTTGATTCCATTGATAGAACTTTTATTGTCGGATGAGCGGAAAGGCGTGCGCGTTGCGGCGCAATATGCGCTGGAGCATTTGCGCTAGTATAGCTTGTTGCAACTTGTTTGCAATGCATTCATGCGATTGCCTAAAAATGATTTTGCTTTCGCTAACGTTCCATGATACAATGATCAAGTAAATCAGTTTGCCGCGCTAAGCGGGGAGTTAGCGGTGCCCTGTACCTGCAATCCGCTATAGCAGGGTGGAAATCCCGTTCCCCGGCAAGCGTCTGTGGGGTCAGATCCCGATAAGGGGCGTTGAGCGTCGGGTCCCGTGCAATCGCAGGCCGTGAACCATGTCAGGTCCTGACGGAAGCAGCATTCAGCGGAATACGCGATGTGCCGCGGAGTAGCCTGAAAGGAGCAACCTGTCGGAGCGTCGCCCGGAGACGTGTTTGTCAAAGAATGGGTGCGCGGCAATTCCTTCCGTCGGCGCGGGTTATCCCGCGCCGATTGTTTTACACCGCAAGAATTACAATAAGGTCTATCGAAATAACTGGAGCGATGCAAAAAGATGGAAGATTTTTCGGTATTTGATATCATTGGCCCGCGTATGACGGGACCTTCTAGCTCCCATACAGCGGGGGCGGTTCGCCTCGCGCATATTGCGCGAAAAATCGCTGGAGAAGATGTGGCAGAGGCAGCGTTTACGCTCTATGGCTCCTTCTCCGAAACAGGCAAGGGGCACGGAACCGACAAGGCGCTCGTTGCGGGCGCACTTGGCATGGATCCGGATGACCCTCGCATCAAAGAGGCCTTCTCGGTCGCCAGAGAACAGGGGGTTCTCGTCTCTGTTGAATTTTCGGACGAGCCGCAGAAGCACCCGAACACTGCAAGAATTGTAATTACCGGATCGGACGGGCAGATTACGGACGTGGTTGGCGAATCGGTTGGCGGCGGTAATATACGCATATCGGAGATCAACGGGCTTGCGGTCGAATTCTCAGGCGAGTACCCGACGCTGATCATTCAGCACAATGATCAGCCGGGCGTTATTGCCGAGGTTTCGCATGTGCTGGCACAGTTAAACGTGAACATCGCGTTTATGCGAGTATTCCGGCATGGAAAGGGCGAGGACGCCTACATGACCATCGAGACGGATCAGCCCGTGACGCCGGACATGCAGAGCATGATTCTGCGCCTGTGCGACGGAATTAACAAACTCTTTGTGGTGTAAGGGAGG
>JAEWYV010000015.1 GCA_023458615.1 Bacillota bacterium | reverse complement strand
ACGCCTGACGCAGGTTGTCCACGCCGAACGCCTTGTCCTGATCGTATTTCATGCCGTTCTGGTCGTTGAGATGCACGCCCCAGAGCTTGTTCAGCGCGATGGCGTACGCCATATCGTTGGCGGGATCAAGGCCGGCCAAGATTGAGTGCGCGCTTTCGATGCAGACGCCAACGCGGCTCGGGTCAACTGTGTATGCGCCGAGTCCCAGCGCGTGACCAACGGTGCCGCAATAGCTGCGGTCGATGGGCTCGTTTGGCTACGGCTCCACGAGGATCAGCGCGTCCTTGTCATAGGTCAGGATGGTGTTCATCGCATCCCGCAGCTGCAAAATCTTCTCCACCGGGTTCTTGCCCTCGGCGCAGAGCGTACCTTCCCGCGCGAGCCAGAGCTGAATTTTATTAGTGCCGAGCGCCTTTGCGATGTCGCAGCTGCGCTTGGAGCGCCAAATGGCAAACTCATAGTTTTCCTTCAGGCTCGCGGTATACGCGCCGTCGTTGCAACGCGCATCAAACCACAGGCGGGGCGCAACAAACTCCGCGAAAAGGCCGTATTTGTCCAGCATCGCTTTGACATCTTTTGCGTAGTCGATAATCGCCTTGTCGGACATGTTGTTCATATCCGGCACCGCATCGTCATCATGGAACTGCACGCCGTTCATGCCGATCTCGGCAAATTTCTTGATCTTCTCCTCCAGCGGAATGCTGGGGCGAATGCCCGGGCCAAAGGTCTCGTTGCCTTCGTGTACGTTCCAGGGGCCTACGGTGAATCGAAATGTGCTCATAAATCGCTCCTCCAATGTTCGAATAGATTGTTTTTCTGAAATAGGTTGTTTTTCTGAAAGCTATTGTTTGCTGCGCTCAGATGAGTGCGCTCTCCTCTTTGCTTGTCCAGCCGCCGTCGCCGATGAATCCTTCCGGAAGCGCGGCGGGGGTTTCAAAGCGCGTGGTCATCTCATACGCCGTTTTGCTGCTTGCGCTGATCATGATGCCGTGCATGGTTTCAAACACATGCATCGCCATCTCCTTGCTCGCGCGGTGCTTGCGCCCCGCACGGATCGACCACGCCATCTCCGCCGCGCCCAGCCCGCGGGAATTCTCCGCAAACCCGTGTGTAAGCGGGAATGCAACGGGGGCGCTGTTGACCTTTTGCAGATACAACTGCGGGCCAAAGAGGTTCGGGTCTCCCATGATCAGGATGCCGTCGGTGCCGTAGATCTCCAGGCCCGTGCGTTCGTCCAATATGCTGTCGGAGTTCATATGCAGGGTTCCTAACACGCCGCTTTCGTATTGCAGCGCGGCAGCAATCACGTTTGGCTCCTCCAGCTCATATGCCTGTCCGAACAGCGACGCGCCGACGCGGGTATTCACCCGCGCCTTGCGGTTCACGCGCGTAAATGCGCTGACCCGCTCGACAGGGCCAAGAATCGCCGCAAGCGCGGTGAGATAATAGCCGCCCATGTCAAAGCCGATGCCCGCGCCGCGCTTATACAGATGCGGAAGAAACTCGCCGTAAATGCCGTAGTTACGGCTCACCGACGCGCGGCAGGAGACGGGTGAACCAATCAAGCCGTGCTCCACGATGTATTTCGCGGTCTGGATGCTGGCGCCGAGAAAGGTATCCGGCGCGACGCCGAGATGCAGCCCTTTTTCGTTTGCAAGAGCAACCAGTTCCCTGCCCTCTTCCAGCTCCACCGCAATCATCTTTTCGGAGAAGACGTGCTTTCCGGCCAGCAGCGCGCGCTTATTGATTGGGTAATGCGCTGTGGGCGTGGTAAGGTTGATCACGAGTTCGATGCTCGCATCTGCGAGTATCTCCTCCAGTGTCATAGCGCGAATCGAGAAACGCTCCGCACTCTGACGCATCCGCGTCTCATCTAGATCGCTGCACGCAACCAGCTCGATAATGGAGAATTTGCCGTTCGTAAACGACTCCATGTAGATGTTACTGATCGACCCGCAGCCGATAATCGCTGTCTTTACCCGTTCCATAGTGTTCTCCGTTTCGGTGTTGTTTCGCCGTTGAGCGGATTAGTTCTCCTTGGACTTGGCATACATGTCAAACGCGACCGCGGCGAGGATGACGAGACCCTTGATTGCCTGCTGCAGGTCAACCGCAATGCCCATAATGCTCATGCCGTTGTTCATAACACCCATGATGAGGCAGCCAATCAGCGCTCCGCTGACCGTGCCCGTTCCGCCGTAGACCGACGCGCCGCCAATGAAGCAGGCCGCGATGGCGTCAAGTTCAAAGCCGTTACCCGCCTTTGGCGTGCCCGCGTTGAGACGCGCGGCAAACACCAGGCCGGCAAGACCCGCGAGAACGCCCATGTTGATGAACGTCGCATTGAGCACCCGCTTGATGTTGACGCCTGAGAGGCCCGCCGCCTTCTCATTGCCGCCGAGAGCATACATATGCCGCCCGAACACGGTCTTGCGCGTGACAAAGGTATAGATGATGATCAGCGCGATCATAATCATCAGCACGGTCGGGAAGCCCTGATAGGAGGCAAACACGTAGGAGATCACAAGCACCGCACCGCAGAGTAAAACCATCTTTGCGATACTCATCCAGCTGGGATTGGCCGAAAATCCGTACTTTTTCTCCTCCGCACGATTGCGCAGTTCTCCAAGGATGATCACCGCACAGGCAACCAGCGCCACCAGAAGCGAGGTGACATGCAGGCCGTCAATCGTGAACACATCCGGCAGATAGCTTGTGCTAAGCGCCTGAAATGCATCCGAGAACGGCCCGATCGATCTGCCATCCAGCACAACGACGGTCAAGCCGCGAAACACGAGCTGGGTAGACAGGGTGACGATAAATGCCGGAATATTGCGATAGGCAACCCAGAACCCCTGCCAGGCACCGATGAGCGCGCCGATGAGGAGGCCAACCAGGATGGTCGGCACAAATCCCACGCCGTAGTTCACCATCATGATGGCAGCAACCGCGCCGACAAACGCCGCAATGGAACCGACGGAGAGGTCGATACGCGCGGTGATGATGATGGGCAGCATGCCGATGGCTAGAATGACGATATAGCTGTTTTGCAGCACGATGTTGGTCAGGTTCAGCGGCGTAATCAATAGCCCGCCCGTCAGCACCTGAAACAGCACGAGGATTGCGGCGAGCACCAGCAGCATGCTGTATTGCCGCATATTGTTTCGAATCAGCGTTTTAAACGATTGCATACTCTTTTGTTCCCTTCGTCGATACAGCTTATTCTTCAGATATCCCTTGCTTTGCGCCTGTGTCGCGCCTATACCAGCAGACGCATGATGGACTCCTGCGTCGCATCTGCGGCGGGCATTTCGCCCTTAATCTGGCCTTCGCTCATGATGTAGATGCGGTCGCAAATGCCGAGCAACTCCGGCAGTTCGCTGGAGATGACAAGAACCGCCTTCCCCTCGTCCGCCATGTGGTTGATGATTTTATAGACGTCGTATTTTGCGCCAACGTCGATGCCGCGCGTCGGTTCATCCAAAATCAACACATCGCTCTCACAGAACATCCATTTGGCGAGCACCACCTTTTGCTGGTTGCCGCCGGAGAGGTTCCCCGTCTTTTGCGTAATTCCGGAGCATTTGATATGCAGCGCGTCCACGGAGGCATCCGCCGCCTTACGTTGCTGATTCTCGTCCACGGCGAGATTGCGCGTAATCTTATTCAGGTTCGCCAACGTAATGTTTTCCTTGATGTTCAATAGCTGGATAATGCCGAACTTTTTACGGTCTTCAGAAACATAGGCAATCTTATGGCGGATCGCGTCGCCAACCGTGCGAACTTTAATCTGGCTTCCGTTTTTGTAGATCTCTCCGCTGATGCGGCTGCCGTAGGCGCGCCCGAAGACGCTCATGGCAAATTCCGTGCGCCCCGCGCCCATGAGCCCCGCAATGCCGACCACTTCGCCGCGGTTGAGCGTTACGGAAACATCGTCAATGATGACACGATCCTGATACAGCGGGTGATGTACCGTCCAGTTCTTGACTTCCAGCATCGGCTCGCCGATGTGGTGTTCCCGCGCGGGAAAACGATCCGTCAATTCGCGGCCTACCATGCTGCGGATGATCCGGTTCTCCGAGATCACGCAGTCGCACTCCAGATGGTCCACGGTTTTGCCGTCTCTTAAAACCGTGATTCGGTTTGCAACGGCGATGACCTCGTTGAGTTTATGCGAAATCAGTATGCAGGTGATGCCTTCTTTTTGCAGTTGCTTGAGCAGGTTTAGGAGGTTGGCGCTGTCTTTTTCGTTCAGCGCGGCGGTCGGCTCGTCGAGGATTAGTACCTTACACTCCTTGGCAAGCGCCTTGGCAATCTCAACCAACTGCTGTTTGCCGATGCCGATGTTGGCAATCAGCGTGTCCGGGTGATCCGACAGGCCAACCTTTTTGAGCATCTCCACGGCGCGAAAGCGCGTTTTATTCCAGTCAATTACGCCTTTTTTCTCGTTCTCATTGCCAAGAAACATGTTCTCCGCAATCGAAAGATAGGGAATCAACGCCAACTCCTGATGGATGATGACGATGCCAGCCTTCTCGCTGTGTTCGATATTTGTAAAGCAAACGGGATTTCCGTTCAGCAGAATTTCACCTGTATAGCTCCCGTGGGGATAAACGCCGGAGAGCACGTTCATCAGCGTGGATTTTCCCGCGCCGTTTTCGCCGACCAGCGCGTGAATCTCCCCCGGGCGCACCTGCAGATTTACGTTGTCGAGTGCCTTTACGCCGGGAAACTCCTTCGTAATGGCGAGCATTTCCAATATATAGTCCGACATGGCTGCTCCTTCGTGTGTTCCGGGGCGCGGCCTCAAAAAGACCGCACCCCGGTGGGTTGTTTAATCGTTTCGGGATGCCGTTGGGTGATCTTATTTCAGGTCGTCTTCCGTATAGAATCCGCGGTCGATCAGCAGCGTATAGTTGTCCTTATCGATCAACACTGGATCATACAGCAGCGTGGGAACGTCCTTTGCGCCGTTGTTATAGGTGGTGTCGGGTGTAACCGTCTTGCCCGCTTCCAGATCGTTGACCAGATTTACCATCTTCTCGGAGAGCACCTTTGCATCGAGGAAAACGGTCATGGACTGCTTGCCATCGAGAATATACTTAATTGCCGTGAGTTCGCTGTCCTGTCCCGTGATGACCGGGAAGGGCTTATCCGCCGTGCCGTAGCCAAGCGAGTTGAGCGAGGAAATGACGCCGAGCGCTAAGCAGTCCGCCGCGACAAGCACCGCGTCCAGCTTGGTATCCGTGTAATAGCTCGAGAGAATGTTATCCATACGAGACTGGGCAGTCGCGCTGTCCCACTTGAGCGTACCGGTGACATCCAGGCCAACCTGACCGGACTTCACCACGAGCTTGCCGCCGTCGATATACGGCTGGAGAATGCTCATTGCGCCTTCATAGAAGGGGATGCTGTTGGGGTCGTCCGGGCTGCCGGAGAAGATTTCCAGTGTGAACGGGCCTTTGCCGTCCTTGAGGCCGAGCGCTTTTTCAATGTATTCGCCCTGAATTTCGCCCATGCGCACAAGGTCGAATGTCATGTAGTAATCCACATCCGCCGTGTTCATGATCAGACGGTCGCTCGCAATCACGGTTACGCCGGATTCCTTTGCCTTCTTCACCGCGTCGGAGATGGCATATCCATCGACTGCGGCGATGACGAGATACTTGCAGCCCTTGAGCAGCATGTTCTCAATCTGCGTAATCTGGCGTTCCACAACGTCTTCGGCGTATTCGATTTCTACCTTATAACCTGCCGCCTCAAACGCTTCGGTGAGCCGCTTGCCCTGTGCAATCCAGATCGGCTGTTCCTTCGTGGGCATGCAGAGCCCGACCACAGGTTTGGAAGAATCGCTAGCCGGTTTGGCGCCTGCGCAGCCGGCAAGAGAGAGCAGAATCATCAAGCAGGCGAGGGTCAGGGAGAGCATTCGTTTCATCTGGGGTTCCTCCTAATTCTTTTTTGTGGCATGGTACGGGGTTATTATGATGGTTCTGTCCCGACGGTTGATTTGCCGCGTCATTGTGGCATTTTTCGCGCCGGATCAGGCCAAAAGCAGTCGGTTTTCTTGCATGAACGGTCATTTGCGCGTGATTTTTTGAATACCCGAAGACAGACCGCTCCCGGCGCGCCCGCGGAATTCGTCTTTGGTTCCGCTTTGGGGGTTGCTGCGTCAGGATCGGCTTTGGGTTCGGGTTGCCGCCGCTCTGATCAGAACGGCGGCAACGCAAATTTCAAAGTGTTGTTTAACCTTTTAGATACTTGAGAACGTCGCGAATCGATTGGTTATTTTCGTAGGAAGGCCAGTATTCAAGTCCGAAATAGTTGGTGTACCCCGCCTCCTCGGCGGCGCGGATGACGCGCGGATAGTTGGTTTCGCCGAGCTGCAGTTCGTTGCGTCCGGGTACGCCCGCGCTGTGGAAGTGTCCGATAAAGTCGATATTGTCTGTGATGCTGTTGACGAGGTTGCCCTCCATGAGCTGCATGTGGTAACAGTCGAACAGCAACTTGATAGAAGGGCTATTCACAGCCTTGAGAATTTCAAAACCAAGATAGCTGGAGTCAAGATAATATCCCTTGTGATCGCAGATGGAGTTGAGCGCCTCAAGAACGATGGTGACGCCCTCTTTTTCGCAGAGCTCCGAAACGCGCTTGAGGTTTTCGATGAGCAGTGACTTTTGCGTGTCCGCCTTGCAGGCAACGTCCCCCGCGAGGCCGATGAACGTTTTGCAGCCGATGTCCTTGCCAAATGCGATGGATTTCTCAACATTCTTTTTTACCACATCGTAGGCAAAGTTCATGCGATAGGTCCAGGCTTGATTGAGGCAGATCGCCGCGACCGGCATGTTGGCGCGCGCCGCGATGTCGCCAATCTTTTTAGTGTCGTAAACGGATGGATCCCAGAATTCCACTGCGTCAAGGCCAAGATCCTTCGCAGCCTGAATCCGATCGTAAAACGGGAGCGCTTCGAACACCGGTTCGATACAGAGCGAATACTTCATGTGTGGTTCTCCTTTTCGTCGGATGAATCGAGATCGCCAATCGAGCGTCTGTTCCCGTGCCCTATGCAGTATTGTACCATGTTAACAGGGAACCGCCGATCGACAAACGCGGAGAGGGACGTTTCTAAAGTGAAAATCGCTCCTGCTCCGCGTCATTGCGAATGAATCAGGCCAATACCGCGGCGACCTTTTGAATCGCGTGTGCAATCATGTCGCAGTCCTCCTGCGTCATTTGCGGCGGTATGTCCATATGGATGATGCGGCCGAGGTATTCCAGCGTGTTGGGGTTCATCGCCGGGTCATACTGCACCGGATCAGCTTTTTTGTGATATGGGCAATCCCATGGGCAGTTGACGGGCGTCGGCGTCTTCTGCTCGATGACATGCTTCCAGTGGGCATAAATGTGCCAGTCCGGAATGCCTGCGTTAAACACGCCTGCCGCTGCAACGCCTTCCGCCCGGAGCGCGGTGACAAACGGCTCAACTTTTTCCCGCGAATCCAGATAGAACATGAGGCAGATGCCTGTGTCGCCCACGGGATCATTGACCGGGCGAACCTTTACACCCTTGACATCCGCAATGCCGTCGATGATGCGCTTCTGGTTTTTGCGCATACCTTCGAGCAGGTAGTCTAGGCGGCCGAGCTGGGCCAGCATCACTGCGCCGGTGAGCTCGCTCATACGGAAGTTGGAGCCGCAGAAGAGTTCGCCTTCATAGCGCTGTTCTGCGAAACGATCCGGCCTCCAGCAGGCGGCTGTGTCATGATAGCTCATGCAGCGGTCATAGATGCGGGAGTCGTTCGTGATGACCATGCCGCCTTCACCCGCGGTGATGGTCTTGTGATACTGGAACGAGAAGCAGCCTGCGTCGCCAATCGTGCCAAGATACTTGCCCTTATAGGTTCCGCCAACGGCCTGTGCGCAGTCTTCCACAACGATGAGATTGTGTTTCTTTGCAATGGCCATGATCGCGTCCATATCGCACGGCACGCCGCGCATATGCACCGCAACGATGCCCTTGGTCGCGGGGGTGATCTTTTTCTCCATGTCCGCGGGGTCCATCGTAAGGGTTTCGTCCACCTCTACGATGACGGGAATTGCCTTTGCCGCGACGATTGCCGCGCAGGAGGCAAAGAAGGTATATCCGGTGACCAGCACCTCATCCCCCGGGCCTACGCCGCAGGCGACAAGCGCGGAGATCAGCGCGCCGGTGCAGGAGCTGGTTGCGAGGCCATATGCCGCGCCGAGCTTGGCGGCAAACGCCGTCTCAAACGCCTTGACCTTGGATTCGCAGTTTGCGGGGCCATAGTAGCGGAAGAGATATTTGTTGTCCAAAACCTCTAAAACCTGCTTCTTTTCCTCGTCCCCAATCTCCAGTCCGCCGGGATACATCGGGTAGTTTGGCGTCGTCTTGGCCTTTGGCCCGCCATGCAATGCCAGTTGTTCCATTGTTTTTTCCTCCGTTGCGGTTGCGTCGTCATTGACTTGCTGTTTGAATTGGATCGATCTGTTGTCCTGATTATAGAGGCGACAATTTGGTTTGTCAATAAAAACATTCAAACGTTTTAATTGACACTTATGGTCTCTGTTTTTTCGATATTTCCCCATAAAGCCTATACTTTTAGGCGATTATTTTCTATTGTCAAAACATTTTTTGTATTTATCTAAATTGTTTTATTTTTTTGTTCGTACATTTCGGATAAATGCCGGATATTCAGCGTATTCCCTTTACAAAAAACATTTTATCCCTTAAAATGGAGCAACCAAGACTAAACAATGGAATCGGGGCGCACATGGCTAAGCTCACCATCATCGATATCGCAAAACTCGCAGGCGTATCGCCGTCCACCGTCTCCCTCGTCATGAACAAGCGTCCCGGTATCAGTGAAGATACCCGCCGTCGCGTGATGGAGGTCGTTGAGCGGATGAATTTCGCGCCGAGTCAAAGCGCGCGCAGCCAGATTCTCAAGAGCACACAGAATATTGCCGTACTGTTTAATATGAACTCCCATCCGCTGGAGCATCTCTTTCAGGAGAGTTTAAACAAAAACATTTTGCGCTATTGCACGGAGCACGAGTTTAACCTTGTCTTCGTCGCCTGCTCGTTTGAGGACGATTCCTCTCCGGTAACGCTGCCAAATATCCTTCGTTCACACGGGGTAGACGGCGTCGTCTCCTATGGCTATGTCCCCGTTTCGGTCATCACGAGTCTACAGGAACTGGAGCTGCCCTATCTGCTGTTGGATAGCCATCAACTGCCCAACCACTGCATGAGCCTGCATGTGGACTACTACGCAGCCTCCCGTCTCGCCATGCGCTATCTCATGGATCAGGGACATAGCAGCATCGCCTATATCGGCAGTAATTTTCCACCGCTCTACAGCCAGCAAACCTTTGAAGGTTACCGTAGCGCACTCGATGAGGCAGGCATCGTTGTTCCGCTGGGTTGGATTCAGATGCAGTCGAGGGATAGTGACGACGAGGACAGCGCCGCAAAACAGATGCAGGCGATTTTGCAGTCCGGCAAACTGCCAACCGCCGTCTTCTGCGCTGCGGATATCTATGCCATCGGCGCGATCCGCGCGGTTAAGCAGGCGGGGCTTCGGGTACCAGAGGATGTATCCATACTCGGCATCGACGATATCCTGATCAGTTCCTATATCGATCCGCCGCTGACCACCGTACATATCGACACGGGGTTGCTTGCCCATCGCGGTTGCGATATGCTTTTCGAAAGCATCAATCTTGGCAAGGTGCTCACCGCGCACGAGGACTTTTCGGACTTTACACTGATCGAGCGCAAGACGGTGCGTCCCTTGCTGCCATAAACAAACCGTTCCTCATTGGCGCATAATGTTCTTTACACTGACACTCGTGGCTTTGCAGACTTGCATCGTTTCGGGTGTTTTTCGTCTATGCGGTGTCTCGTCACTACATTTACTAATATTTTTTAGTTTTACCAGTTGTTTTTAGTTTAACTGTGTGATATACTCTTGTCAAGCCCTATTTTAGTTGCAGTACTTATAATTGTTTTGGGCTGAATTTCTCCGCCCGCTTACAGCAACTAATTATGATTAGTGAACGAAAACAAATCGTTCACGGTGATCGCTGATGCAACGAATCAGGATAAGCAAATAGAAAACAATCGTTTGTGTGATCGTTGATGCAACGAATCATGACAAGCAAATAAAAAACAATCGTTTGAGGTGATCGTTTTGGACAAGATAACAACCACCGATATCGCGCGCATCGCGGGGGTTTCTCCGTCCGCTGTTTCCATTGCGCTCAACGGCAAGCCCGGCATTGGTGAGAAAACGCGCGCGCGTATTCTCAGCGTTGTCAAGCAAACGGGGTATCTGCACAACGCGCCAGGCCGCTTAACCTCCTCCAGCGCGAATATTGCGCTCCTGTTTCGCAACGAATGCCCGCTGCAGGACCGTCTCTTCTACACCGAGCTGAACACCAGCGTGATGGAGGCTTGCGAGAGCCTGTCCTATAATCTGCTCATCACTTCCACATTTTACAAGGATGGGCGGCTCACGTTTTCGGATGTACTGCGCTCGGATATGCTCGACGGCATCCTTTCGTATGGCGATATCGACCGCGCGGTTTTAACAGAGCTCCAATCACTGAATATCCCGATCATTGTGTTGGATAGTTCCCGTCGTTCCGGCGAAAGCTGCCTCTCCGTCCAGGTGGACTATGAACACGCGGCCTATGCCGCAACCAAGCACCTGCTTGATTTGGGGCATCAGGATATCGCGTTTATCGGCAACAACAAACAGCACGACTTTAACCTTTTGGTGTTCGAAGGTTTCCGTAGAGCCACTTCGGAGGCAAATATCGCCCTTGGCACCAATCGCATTCAACTCAACGTCTACGACGAAGAATCCCTCGGCTCCTGCATTGACGAGGCGCTCTCCGGCCCGCAGTTGCCGACGGCGCTGTTCTGTGCAACGGATTTTTACGCCATGCGTGCGCTTCGAAAGCTCTATCACAAGGGAATCCGCGTGCCGGAGGATATCTCCGTCATCGGTATTGACGATGTGCTCTCGTCGAAATATCTCATCCCCGCGCTGACCACCATGGCGGTGGATCGGCAGGAGATGGGGCGGCTCGGCATCGAGTTGCTGCAAAAAGCGATCAACAAGGAGCCTTGCCAGTCCGTCGTGCTGCCACAATGCAAATTAATCATACGCGAAAGCACGGCAGCCCCGCGCCAGCGATAATCTCTTGTCTTCTTCCTGTTCGTCCGTCGCATATGAGAGCGGCTCTATCTGCGGGCAGGGTTCCTTTGCCAAGGTCAACGAAACAAACAATAAAAACGAGCGGATCGTGTATCGATCCGCTCGTTTGCGCGTTTGGTTGATCAATCTCTGTGATTGATTACTCACCGATCACGGTGATCTGAACCGTGCGCTTTCTGGCGCGGGTAGTGTCAAAGTCGATAAAATACACAAACCCGAACTCGCCGAGGTCCAGCTGACCGTCGATGAGCGTGATGGTCTCACTGCGCCCAACCAGAGCGGAACTCAGGTGCGCATCCGTGTTGTGGCAGCCGCGCGCGTCCTCCCCATGCTCCGCAGCAAAGGCCAGCGCCTTAGGGCCGGGGTGAAGATAGATTCCCTCCCGGCGGCAGGGCGGGAAGGCACGCTCCAGCCCTTCAATGAAATCCTGTTGCAGCGTCTCCAACCCTGTAATGGACATGTCAAATGCCGCCTCCTGCGTGATAACCGCGCAGGTGGTGTGGTGCGAATAGATTGTTACGATGCCGTTTTGAATGCCAGAGCGCTGAACAACCTCCCGCGCCGTCTGCGTCACATTGTGAAAGGTTTGAATGCCGTTGTCGCTCTGCAGGCTGTGCGCTTCTCTATATACCATATTGTCTATCCTCCCTTATGCGTTTGGGGCCAACCGGCCTTGTGCAATGAGATCTTCCCGCGCTTTTTTGACATAGCTGACCATTTCGTTGAGCAGCGCATGCGGGTTTGCCGAGCGGATGATGCCGGAGGCCGAGCCCGCCGCCTCAGAACCCGCCATGATAAAGTCGTAGATCTGCTGCGCGGTGGTAATCCCCGCCGCCTGCTCCACCATGATGTTTGGATCGATGACCTTGACCGCCTCAATCGCCTCTTTTACATAGGACATATCGCTTGCGTTGCCGGAACCGATGAGTTCGGTGGGTTCCGGGTTGATGATGTCGGGGTGCAGCTGCGCAATCGCGCGCGCCTCCGCAATGGTATCCGCGCAGACAAACGAGAGCATATCCAGCTCATTTGCCCGGTCGATGCAGGTTTTAATCTGGGTCAGCGTCATCGGACGCTCGCAGTGGTTGAGCACAACGCCCTGTGCCCCCGCCGCCTTGAGTGCCTCGGGCAGCACATCCGCCATGCCGCGTCCGGGGCGAAGGGTATCCATATAGGGCGCGAGAATAATCAGCCGGTCGGTGTGTTCCGCGATGCGGCGAATCTCGGTATAGGGCGAGATAAACAGCACATCCACGTCATATTCCTTCGCCGCGCGGTCTGCGGCAAGCGCCATTTCAAAAACCGCGTCGCCATAGATATAGTTCTTGACACTTGTTTCAAAAAAGGGAACCCGAATCTTTGGTTTCATGCTGTCTCTCTCCTTGTCATTTTTGTGTAATATGGGCAAATTGCCAAGCCACGCCCGTCTACAAACCGTACTATTTTGCACTCAGCCGATCCGCCGTATACAGGCGTGTGCCGCTCTCGTGCCATGCGTCCACATAGGGCTGCTCCGGCGCGCGGTCTGCAACGATGCTCTGCATGCTTCCAATTTTGGCATAGGACATCAGGGCGGAGCGCCCGAATTTTTCGCTGGATAGCAGCGCAAAGCTATGACCGGACTGCCGCATGACCCGCGCGTTCAGGCCGGAGATGCTCGCCAAGTCTGAACAAAATCCGGCATCCAGCGTCACCCCGTCCGCACCGAGGAAGCACTTGTCAAAGTGAAACGGCTCTAGATAGCCCTCCGTGAGCGAGCCGGAAAAATCTCTGCGCTCCATGCAGTATTCCCCGCCAAGGAGGATCACCTTCACCTGTAGCGAAGGCGTGAGCGCGGTGATGTTTGCAATTGAGTTGGTAAAGATGCGAAGGTTCTGGAATGCCCCCGCAAAGATTCGCTCATTGAGCGCCAGCGCCATTTGCAGAATGGTCGTTCCGCTGTCGAGATAGATTGCGTCTCCGCTCTCCACCAGCGAGGCGGCTAGCGCTCCGATGCGCGTCTTCTCTTCGCGGCTCTCCTGCTCCCGTTTGGGAAAGGAATATCCCTCGGAAGCGGTGGCAAGGCGGATGCCGCCGTAGCAGCGCAGCGCCTCCCCGCTTTCCTCCAGCGCGGAAAACAAGCGGCGCGCCGTCGCTTCGGAGATGGCGAACAGCTGCATAGCTTCGCCCAGCGAGATGCTCCCCGTCTGACGCAACCGCCGTAATAACGCCTCTTCGCGATTGAGTTTTTTTTGCATGCTTGCATTCCTTTTCTGATCGGGTTGTTCCGCTGGTTGTATTATAGTGCCGATTTCATGATTCAGTCAATCATATTTCTCTATTTTTGATCGTTTCTGTCACTTTTGTTATTGAAATAGAAAATCACCCGCGGCGCAAATGCAGCGGGTGACAAGATGCATGTATTCTCTTATGAAAACATTCGAGTGACGGCCGAGAGCGTCTCCTCTACCAGCATATCTCCGCCCTCCGGCCCGCAGAAGGTGGAGGCGGGTTTGCTGCTGTAGCTGCCGCCCGCAACCGCGGAGCTGGACGGCAGATAGCCGCCAATGCCGTTAGAGAGTTGGACGACAAACAGCTGATCGGTTAGCGCGCGCGCCTTCATCCGCTGGGCAAACTCGCTGTAGAGTTCAAACGGGTTGGTGGCGATTGCGATTTCTCCTACGCGAACCACATGGCACACGGTGGGAAACGTGGTCGTCTCCTGCTGCATGCGCCAGCGGAGCACATCCCCCTGCGGCTCAAATGCGCGGACAACATCCTCCGTCGTCATGCGATGCCCCGCCGAAAACGCGCTGCGGATGCGTTCCACCTCTCTTGCCGAGGCTTCATAGGTTTCTTGCGAGACCAATCGAAGCGGCAGCGCCAACTCAAGCCGTTCGTGCTTCAGCGCGGGTGCGTAGTCGATCCGTGTCTTGGCGGCATGATAGCCGCGCAGCACAGCTTCCGTAATTCTCGCCGAAATGCCCGCGCAGATCGCCTCCATGTCAAAGTTGCGTTGCACCTCCTGCGCCTGTCCGCCCCAGAGGCGGAGTTCCTCGCGATTGTGCTTGCTGATCTGCACCAGATCAATCGGCGAAAGATCACCCGCCGCGCCGCAGAACGGCAAAACGAAAACTTCACCAAGCGGCTGTTTTAAATTTTCGCGAACAAAGCCCCAATAGTCCGCCGTTAAAAAGCGATGCAACTCAAATACCTGTGACGGGCACGGAACATTGACCGCAACACCCGTGAGCTTGCCTTCCATATCCCAGGTGTAGAGCAGTTCTACGGCGTTGTCACCGCCCGGCTCAAAGCGAAGGAAGCGTTCATCCGAGCAATCGCCATACATCACCGTCTCCTCACCGTTCTCGCGCGCAAAGACCGCGCGCCGCGAGAAGCTCACCGCCGCATACTCATGCGCCGCGCTGATGCCGCCAGGTCTGCGCTCCGTCCATGCACGGCTGATGAGATCCGTCAGCTTGTCCACCAAATACGCCTGCGCTTCTTCTCCGCGCAGCACGTTATCCGGAAACTCCAGCTTTGGCAGAATCTCGCTGCCGAACACGCCCTCGTTGTCTAGGCGCATAAAGTCTTCGTAAAAATCTGACGAATTGTGTGTGTGCGTTACGCCAAAGGAGATATTTTCAAATACAAGCCCTTGCAGCTTCGTTAGCCTTGCCTTCAGCGGCTCCATGGCGTGCAGCGGCACCTCCGTCATATCCAGCGAAACGAAAATCGCCTGCGCCTCGCCGTTATCCAATGCCAGCGCGGTTGCGGTGATCGGGTCGCGCACATACTCCGAAACACGGTGATACATCTGCCCGATCATCCAGACCGGGCGATCCGGCGTGAGGTCTGTTGTTGCCCATCCAATCTTAATTGCCTTCATACAGTTTCTTTCCCTTGTCCTCTATCATTCATCCGCCGTTGGGAACCCCCAAAGGCAGGATGTTTTATTCGTGTTTATGTTCTTTTTCGGTAACAAAAACCACACATCCGCGCAAAATCGGATGAAATTCGTGGTGTTTTGTGTCGCTTTTTTCGGTTATAGCAGGTCGATATCCATCAGTTTGCAGAATGTTCGCACCGCCGCGCGGTAGTCCCCGTAGCAAACGATTACATGCTGGCTGGATACCTTCTCGGCGAATTCCTCCACCGTGCAATCCAGCGGAAACACCTCAAGGCTGGGCAACTGCGGCGCGGGCGGTGTCCAGCCGCATTCCTCCCACGTCGCGGGCGTTTTTGCGTCCGCCAGATACATGTGCATGCCGTATCTGCCATCCTGATAGACCAGCCGCATGCAGGTAACCAGCCCCGTCTTCACCTTGGAGACATTCAGCAGGCTCTGCGAGAGCAGGCCAAAAGCGGTCGGCAGCACATGAATGTCGCCCTGCGTCGCGCTCTTGGGGATGAAGTCCGGCACACCGATAAGCATGCTCTTCTCAAAAAACTCATAGTATTCCAAATAGGGCACCGTCTGTCCGGAGATCGCCTTGGCGATGAGCTGCGTCACAGCGCCCATCACATCGTTTTCCGGAACGGTCAATACGCCATAGCGCTGCTC
>JAEWYV010000014.1 GCA_023458615.1 Bacillota bacterium | reverse complement strand
CTGTCAGGGAGACGATTACACTGCGCTCATCCGCTGCATTTCTTTGGCGGTTCACAAGGCCCTGCACCTCCATCTTTTTGAGCAGCGGTGTCAAGGTTCCACTGTCGAGGTAGAGATGTTCGCCGAGTTCCTTCACCGTCAACGCCTGCTTTTCCCAAAGAACCAGCATGGCAATATACTGCGTATAGGTCAATCCAATTTCATCCAGAAACGGTTTGTAGAGGCGGACAACCTCTTTGGATACCGCATAGAGCGGAAAGCACAGCTGATTTTGCAGCAGCAGCGCGCTATAGTCTTCCCCACCGTTTTCCTGCGGTGTTGCCGTTGCGGTCATCTCTTTCTCACTCATTGCAATCGCTTCCTTTCATTTAATCCTATTCCTGCCTGCTGATTACGGCAAAGCAAGAATATCTATTTTTTGTTCAATTCCCGTTTTCTGATTACAGCAACACAAGAATATCTGTTATCTAGTTCTCATTCCACCTTCTGATTACAGCAGCGCAAGTATATCCTTCTCGATGCTCTCGGGCGTGTCGGTCGGCGCAAATCTTGCCACCACGTTGCCCGCGCGATCCACCAAAAACTTGGTGAAGTTCCACTTAATGGATGAACCAAGCATGCTCTTCTTTTCCTTTTTCAAGAACTTAAACAGATCGCTGGCGTTCTTTCCGTTTACATCAATCTTTGCAAACCGGGGAAACGTCGTGCCATAGTTCAGCGTGCAAAAACTCTGAATCTCGTCGATATTGCCCGGTGCCTGATTGGCAAACTGGTTGCAAGGGAAGTCGAGAATCTCAAATCCCTTGTCCTTGTGCGCGTCATAGAGTTTCTGCAAGCCCTCATACTGGGGGGTAAATCCGCAACCCGTCGCGGTGTTGACAATTAAAAGTACCTTGCCCTTATAGTCCGAGAGCGAAACATCCGCTCCGCCCCTGTCTTTTACGGAAATATCATATAAACTCATAGTTCTGTTCTCCCTTTCTCTTCTTCGCTTGCCGATTGGAATCTACCTTTGACCAAATGGAGAAAATTCTTCTTTGCTCTGGATTCAATCGACATTATTGATTTATTACAATTAGATTTTATTCAATATTTTTAGTTTTGTCAAGAATGATTCTCAAATATATTATTTTTATCTTTACCTAAGCAATATATGTGGATATCCAAGCAATGAAACAGGCCGCCATTTCTGGCGGCCCGTCTCTATTTCGGGGGGCTTACCCCTTCTATACCGTTCTTAGGCGATCTCCAACTTGCGCGAAGTGGGGAGGGTTTCCTGCTTTTTCGGTAGTGTGAGTTTGAGGATACCGTCCTCATACGCGGCAGAGATGTCCTCCACGCGGATGCCTGTCATGTCAAAGCTGCGGGAGAAGCTACCATAACTGCGCTCGCGCTTGACAAAATTGCCCTTGCTGTCCTTCTCTTCGGTGCTTTCCGAGCGCTCCGCGCGGATAGTCATCGTATCCCCTTCCAGGTTGACAGCAATGTCTTCCTTCTTAAATCCGGGCAGTTCGGCTTCAAGCAGATAGCTCTCGCCGTTGTCACGGATATCGGTCTTGAACTCTCTCACTGCGTTCTCTCCAAAGAAGCGACGCTGCATCTCTTCGAGTTCATCAAAGGGATTGTAGAAAGTCACGTTACGCTTTCTGGTGTAAGGTACAAGTTCGAACATATACATTCTCCTCCTTTGGAAAATATCCATATTTTGTTTGGCACCTAACCCGGTGCCGGGGTTTACTGTAAGAATCGTGTTTCCTTTTCGGAACACCTGTATCATACAAAAAGATTTTTACAAAAAAACAGACAGCTTGTAATGGAAATGTGAAATTTAGCACTCTATAATCAAGAGTGCTGATTATATTGCATACAACTTTATTCAGCTGCTCCAGTAGGCGAAAAAAACCGGAAGCGATATGCTTCCGGTTAAAAATAGCTGGTCTTGATTCGCTTCCCCATCTTGGCGAGGCAGTCGGAGAGTTGTTCAATCAAGCGCATCTTGAGATGGAAGTTGATTGGCAACTCCGGATTCTGGTGCGCCGGATTTGCCGCGCAGCCAACGAAAAAGTTGATATCCGTCGCCTCCTCAAACAGCAGGCGTGCAATGCGGGAAGCGCCGTCCCGCCCAGTACTCCAGCGCTCAAACAAGCTATTGTCGGATAGATAATTCTTTGCGTACTCCAGCACGCGATTGATGGTAATTACGCCTTCCGTCACAAGGTCAACGCCATCAATCGTTGCCGTGGGCGGAATCTCCGGATCCGGGAAGTCGAGCTCGGCAATCAACGGCTTATTGAGATACTCTGCCGCGATGGTTGAGGTTGTCCCACCGCAGATGATATGCTTACCCTCCTTGGTAAAGAACAGGGACATCATTTTGCCGTTGTCGTCCCTGCCGGAAGGCGGGCCGCAGAGCAGGTTCATCGGTACACGGGAACGGATGCGCACGGTACAAACCGTTGCGTCATCCCCGGGTGAGCCGGCATAGAGGCGATTTGTCTCCTGTAAAACAATTGTAGATATTGTCTTTGCCGTAAACCCCACATGCCACATGGTCTCCAGATAGCGGATGATATCTTCACGCCGCCAACCGAAGTTGTAAATTCCGCCGACGCCCGCGTGCTCCACACCGTCGCTCATGGCGATGAAGACATCATTCTCCTGCAATTGTACATCGGAGCGGTAGATTCGCTTACTTCCGATATTGAGCATGGTGGTCGGCATTTCGACGCTCTTCCCATCACGCAGCAGGATCACGGATGGGTTGTCGTACTGTATAATCTCCGCCTGTTCATTGTTGACAATGCGCAGTATGGTAAAGGTGGAATACGCGATGCCGCGCGTCGAACAGACCGGCAGCGTCGCCGCCATGGTCTCCACGCAATCCTCCAGATGCAAACCTGCCGCAAGCATGGTGGAGAGAATCTTGGATGTCAACGTGGAGAGGATATTTGCCTTTACCCCGCTGCCAAGTCCATCCGCCAGAACGATGATGGTGGAGTTCTCCTCCTGATTGGCAATCTCAATATGATCGCCGCAGAGCTGCTCTCCGGCGTGGTTGAGGCTCATATATCCGATGTCCGCGCAGAGGTTATTTGTCTTCCGCATTCGCGATCGATTCCTTCAGTTTGGTCAGCGCAATCTTAGTCTCGGCGGTCGTTTCTCCCAGCAGTGAGGCAATCTCCTGCACGACGCGCATCTGCTTTTCAACCACACGGTCGGCAATCTCCACCGTCTGGCGGCTGATGAGTTCCTTCTCGCGTCGGCCTTCCTCCTCGGTGGTGACGTCGCGGAGAATCGCAATCAGGATGTGCGTGGTCTTGTCGTGCACGATGGTGAGTTCGAGATACTTGTTGTACTCCGCATAATAGTCCCGCTGTTCGCGAATGGATTTCCCATTGTCCAGCGCGCTCAAAAACGGCTGCGGATCCATGACGCGAATCAACTGTTCACCCAAAACATCGCTCTCATGGTTGATGTGCAGCATGCTCATCGCCGCCGCATTGACCTGCTGCACCTCCAGATCCTCGTTGACAACGAGAATGCCGTTCGGGGTGTGACTCAGAATATTATTAGAGAAGCGCTCCGTTTTCTCCATCAAAAATGGCAGGCACATGCTGATATCCGCTTTCCCACGGTAGACGGCAATTGCCTTCTCACGGCAGGTGTTATAGCCGCAACTGCCGCAGTTCAATTCATCCTCGGGAGAAAGCTTGCCTGTCTTTGCCAATATCTCGCGAATTTCCGATTCGGATGGCATCACATTGGTGACGCCAATATAGCCGTGACGCCGCGCCAGTGTGCCATCCACGGGTTGATCCACGGAAAAATCGCGTTTCCCCGCATAGGTGGTGACCGCCTGATAATGCCGCACCGGCGAGTTTTTATATTTTTCCATAACCGGGCCGCCAATGCAGCTGCCCGAGCAGGCGCTCATCTCCAGGAAACAATTCTTCAGATTTCCAGCTGCAATGTCCTCCAACGCGGCGCGGCAGTTCTCCGTGCCGTCCACGCTCAGGCAGGTGTATCCCGTCTCCGGGATGTCCATCGTCTTTAAAATTCCGCCAACCGTCGGGAAGAATCGTGCGCGGCTTTCCTCCGCGCGATCCAGCCGCCGCTCCGGTTCAATCCTTGCTGCGGCAAACATGCGTGAGAGTTCGTCAAAGGTGAGCACCGCATCTACGAGGCTGTTCTCCGCCTCATCCTTTTTCGAGAGGCAAGGCCCGATAAAGACGGTCTTTGCCGTCGGCATGCGGCGCTTGATGTCCATGCTATGCGCGATCATCGGCGAAACCACAGGCGAAAGGTAGCGAATCAGCTCCGGATAATACTTGCGAATCAATAGGTTGACCGAGTGGCAGCAGGAGCTGATGATGACATCTTCCGCGCGATCCCGCATCTGTTTTTCATATTCCCGCTTTACGAGTGTTGCGCCAATCGCGGTCTCCTCCGCCTCCGCAAAGCCGAGTTTCAGCAGCGCCTCGCGCATCGCCGAAACGCCCACGCCTTCAAAGTAGGCAACAAATGATGGCGCAAGGCTCGCAACCACAGGTGCTTCGCCATAAAGCAGCGTCTGCGCGATCTCGGTGCCGTCCGCAATCTCCTTGGCGTTCTGGGGACATACGACAAAGCACTGTCCGCATAGAATACACTCCTCGCTCACAATATGCGCCTGATTTGCCGAAAAACGAATAGATTTTACCGGGCAATGGCGAATGCACTTATAGCAATTCTTACAATTTGATTTTTTTAATCTGAGGACGCTCGACATTTGATTTCTTTCTTGCAGCAGTAGCCGCAGTGTTCTATTTCGATTTGATCTGATCCCGCACCGGTGTGAGTCTCGGCGCGATCTCCCGTATAAAAAACAGCTCCGCTGTATCGGGCGAGAGCGAAAAATACGCGCCATCCACCTGTACGCTGACCCCTGTTTGGCAGTGATTCATGCAGAAAGAGCCGCAGAGATGAATCTCTTCCTCCGCCGCATATTCGTGTATCATACGCTTGAGCCGCTCAACCACCTCGCGCGAACCCTTCAGGTGACAGGAACTGCCGATGCAAACGGTAATATCCATGCGCCGCACTCCAATCGGTCAACGATTAAAAGTAAAACCATTTTTCGATTTTATTTTATCGATATTATAATACCGATATGATATTCTGTCAATCCTGTCGTCCCTTATGGCCATTTACCCCGGTTTTTATTACCTCAGGTTCCTTGCCCCTGCCACGCGATATCCTAACAAAAAAGAGAGCTCTTTGCAAATGCGCAGAGCTCCCCGACCCTCTTTTGTTGCGTAGGCAAGTGCTACACGC
This sequence comes from Bacillota bacterium, assembly GCA_023458615.1. Lineage (GTDB taxonomy): Bacteria > Bacillota > Clostridia > Christensenellales > CAG-138 > UBA7703. The sequence continues at coordinate 15,848 of JAEWYV010000014.1, read as the reverse complement.
ATTTTTGCTTGAGCACGCTCATACGCTTTTTCTTCTTTTCCTCATAAAGATAGCGATCCGCCTCGTTGACAATCTGACTAATCTCCAGATTGTGTTCACAGGTAAAGTACGCAATCCCCATCGACGCCTCAACATAATACGGCCGGGTCGAGTTTTGGTTGTAATCATCAAATGCCTGCCGAATCCGGTTGATAAATATCTCGCCAAAATCCGGAGTGTCTACAATAAACATGCCGACAAACTCATCTCCGCCGAGTCGCGCGATCAGATCGTTGCGCCGAACGACCTGTTTGAGGATGTCGCTCAATGCCGAGAGAGCCATATCCCCCTCTGAATGCCCGAAGGAATCGTTGATTTCCTTGAGATGATCCAGATCCACAAACACGCAGAGTGCGGGCTTGCCCGCATTTTCGCGGTTCAGGTGAATCGCCTGTTCAATGAATCCACGGCGGTTGAGAATATTGCAGAGCGGATCATAATCCGAGAGGAAGTTCAGAATTTGGTTCCGTTCGCGAATATTCTCCAGCTCACTGCCGATAATCTTTTCCTTTCGTTTTAAATCCAAAAAATTGATAAGGATGCCAAGCTGAAGCCCAATCACGTGCAGCAGCGAACTGCGCGCCATATCCACCTCGCAAAGCAATATGCCATACTGGATATTGCCGGAGAAGATGCTAAAGCTCATCAGGTGCGTCTTCCGTTCTAATCCGGGTAGGTCCCTCAGCGGATGCGCCGTATCAATCACCGGCATCTGTGCGCGCGTAAAGGAGCGCGTGTCCGCCTTGCAGCCGTAGGCGGCAAGCAACAGTTTGTCCGGCGCATGCTGAACATTGGAGGTTTGCAGCGGCTGCGATTCCGGCAGCAGGCAGATGTAGATGCAGTTGAGATCGATCCCACGCAGGCGCATCACCACATTGTAAAAGACATGCTCTTCGTCCATATCGCTATCCACCAGATCGCGGATAAACTCCGGAACAAACCAGGACTGCGCGCGGAAATCGTCCAGATTTTTCTCGACCATACGTGCCTTGTAAGAGAGCAAAAAACCTTGTGTAAATCCAAGAACATCGTAGAGCTTTCGCACCTTTGAAAACCGCAGGTTTTCCGCCGGCATCTGTACCAGATATTCATTGAGGCGCAATGCAATATGATAGGTCGCGCTGGTGAACTCTTCGGTAAAGTCGTGTAACCAGTCAGCATACCCATACTGATCAATCTTGTCATCGGTTTCAATCTCGTGCTCCATCTGCGCAATCAGCCGGTCGATCATCGTGTCGCTGCGCTCCCGTTCACTGCCGTCGTAGCAAGTTTTCAGGTCGGCAGATATCCGCTGAATCACACAATCTGCGCGCAGTTCACAGTCCGGTTCGTCCGGCATAAAAAGATTGAGCTTGTTATCCGGCAAACACCCGCAGGAACGGCGCACCTTCAGTTTCGTTTCCAACTTAGTCGAAAATACAGGTTTGCTACGTACCAGATCAATCGCCCGCAAGACCGCCATTTCGCCCATCTGATAGATGTTTTGTGAAACCGTCGTCAGCGGCGGCATCAGCGTCCGGCTTGTGGAAAAATTGTCAAACCCTGTGAATGCGATGTCCTTACCTACCTTAATCCCGCGCTTGGCGCACTCGCGATAGCCGCCCCGCGCCATCTCATCATTACAAAACGCGATCGCATCGATTCCCGGATTTTCGTCAAACAGCCGCGCCACGAGCGGATCGGAAAACTCCGAAAAATCGCCATAGGCAATCATCGAATCCTCCACCGGCAGGGCATACTTCTCCATGGTGTCAAGATAGGCGCGCATACGCTCCCTGTTATCGGGGTGATTTTTTACCCCCGCCAGCAGGCAAATCTTCTTGCAATGATGCACCAATATCAAGTGCTCGATGCATTCACAAAAACTCGCATAATTATCGACCGTGATGCAGGATTTATTCAACTGGCCTATGTCGATCTGTTCCTGTAGGATAACGGAGGGCGTTTCATCGAATCGCTTGAGAAACTGCTGATACGTATTTTCCCCCTCAAAACCGGAGAGCGACCCGCAGGACAAGATATAGGCGTCTGCGCCAAACATGTAGGCGTAGTCATAAATGCTGTTGTGGTGATATGCCGTTTTTTGCTCACTGCCGGGTTCAATAAATCCTGCATGCCGGGGCATGCCCATCATATAAAGAATCTGTACGCCCTCTCGCTCAGCGGTATACAGAATTCCCTTCATTAACTCCATGGAAAAATCATAACTCACGTCACCAATCATCACGCAAAGTGAAATCTGGTTCCTTGTTTGCTGTGTCATCATGATTGCTCGAAGCTCCCTTTTTGGATGGCGAAATTCCGGCGCTGTCGCACCCGATCTGTTTGTGTTCTGTCTCGTCGATCTATTTGACGGATATGGCATAGGAAAAACGGGGAAATCGTGTTTTCCCGCGCACTTCATGATCACTAAAATGAAAAGAAGAGTAGAACCTCTGGCTCGTTTTTTCAAAACAAGCCTTGTGTTTATTGTATGCTTGTTTCTCGCGCGCGTCAATGCTCCCTAACGAGCATCGTTGCGCTAATTTTCGAGCATTTCGCAGAAATATTGATGTCTCGAGCTACTTTTATATTTAAAATGTCACACATGTTTATTGTTTTTTGTTTATCCGTTTAGCATTGACAGACGAAAAAACGGCATCGCTATACACGATGCCGGTTTTGTGTTTCCATACGCAACCCGATATTGGACGCGGATTGGTTTACTTTACTTGTTCTCCCCGCTTACCCATCGGCTTAATTCCGCATCGGTGCCAAGCACATAATGGGTCCCGCCGAGGTGGTGTTGCACCCCCGCCGCATAATCGATGTTTTCCGCCTTATAGTCATAGGCCTGCGCAACACGCTTTTTCTCGGTGCGCGGATTTGGATGCGGAATGGCGGAAAGCAGGCTCCGCGTATACGGATGGACGGGATTGGCAAATATCTCCTCGGTCGTTCCTGTCTCCACCATGTGTCCCAGATGCAGCACGCCGATACGGTCGCTGATGTATTTTACCATCGAAAGATCATGCGCTATGAAGAGATACGCCGTCCCTGTCTCCTTCTGTAGATCGCGCATCAGGTTCACAACCTGCGCCTGAATGGAAACATCCAGCGCGCTGATGCACTCGTCCGCAATGATGAGCTTTGGATTCATGATGAGCGCGCGCGCAATGCCAACGCGCTGACGCTGTCCGCCGCTGAACTGATGCGGATAGCGGTTCGCATGCTCCGGCGCGAGGCCGACCTTGTCCAGTATTTCGCATACCGCCTGGTGCCGCTCTTCGTGATTTTTATAGAGATGATGGATATCAAGCCCGAGCGCGATAATGTCCTCAACCTTTTTTCTCGGGTTGAGGCAAGCCATCGGGTCCTGGAAGATCATCTGCATCTCCATGCGCAGGCGTGTTCTGTTTGCGCGGTTCATTCGCCCGGAGATATCCATTCCATCAAATAGAATCTTGCCGTCTGTCGGTTCATAGAGGCGAATCAGTGAGCGGCCAATGGTGCTCTTTCCGCTGCCGCTTTCGCCAACCAGTCCATAGGTTTCACCGGGGTAGATGACAAAATCCACACCATCTACGGCGCGAACCGTAAAATTGCGATTGATTCGAAAGTGCTGTTTGAGCCCTTTCACTTCCAAAAGAGGTGTTTTTGAAATTGCTTCCATCATTACAGCCCCTCCTTTTTCATGCGCTCAATCCTTGCTTTGAGTTCCGCAGGCATATCCACCTTTGGCGCGCGCGGGTCCAGTAACCATGTTGCGGCATAGTGAGTGTCCGAAATTTGAAACATCGGAGGTTCCGTACGCTCGTCAATCTTCAGTGCGTAAATATTGCGCGGCGCAAATGCGTCTCCCGGCACGGGACGCAGCAGGTTCGGTGGCGAACCGGGTATGGTATAGAGCCGCTCGTCCCGCGTCTCGAGATCCGGCATCGCAGAGAGCAGCCCCCATGTATAGGGGTGCCGCGGGTCAAAGAAGATCTCATCGATCTTGCCCTTTTCTACGATTTTTCCGGCATACATGACGTTCACATAGTCCGCAACCTTAGCGACAACGCCGAGATCATGCGTAATGTAGATGATGCTGATGCCGCGTTCCTTCTGGATACGCTGAATCAACTCCAGAATTTTTGCCTGAATCGTAACGTCCAGCGCAGTGGTCGGTTCGTCGCAGATCAGCAGTTCCGGGTTGCAGGCCAGCGCAATAGCGATGACCACGCGCTGCCGCATGCCGCCGGAGAGCTGATGCGGATACTGCTTCATGCGCCGTTTGGGTTCCGGTATGCCAACCTCCTCCAGCAGCGCAATCGCGCGCGCTTTCGCCTCCGCGATCGGGGTGTGATAATGCCAGATCATGCCTTCCATAATCTGCCTGCCGACGGGCATGGTCGGGTCAAGGCTCGTCATCGGGTCCTGAAAGACCATCGCAATGCGCTTGCCGTTGATGTGCTTGCGAAATTCCTTTTTTTCCAACTGCGCAAGGTCTGTCTCAACATCCGATCCATCCTCGCGATGATAGCGAAAGCGGATGGTTCCGCTGTTGACGATGCTATTCTTATCCAGAATGCCCATAATAGCCTTGGCGGTAACGGATTTCCCGCTGCCGCTTTCGCCGACGATTGCGAGCGTTTCCCCTTGAAATACGTCCAGATTGACGCCGCGAATGGCGTTCACCAAACCCGCGTTCGTGGTAAACGAGATGGAGAGATCGCGCATTTCAAGCACTTTTTTTCGTTTGTTTGCTTCCATTGCCTCGCTCCTCACATTTCCTTAAACTTCGGGTCAAATGCTTCGCGCAGGCCATCCGCCAGCATATTGAAGGAAAGCATCAGCAGTGCCAGCACGATAATCGGCGGGATGATCTGATAGGGGTGTGTGGTAAAGCTGTTGAATGCATCCGCGATCAGGCTGCCGAGACTGCACATCGGCACCGGAATACCAAGACCGACAAAGCTCAAAAATGCCTCGGTGAAGATGGCTGTCGGGATGCTAAACATGATCTGCGTTGTGATTGGTCCAACGATATTCGGAAGAATTTCACGGAAGATGATGCGCAGATCCCGCGCGCCGAGGGTGCGGCTCGCGAGCACGAATTCACTTTCCTTTAGTTTGAGCATTTCGGCGCGGGCAATTCTGCTCATGCCGATCCACTCCGTAATCATCAGCGCAAATACAATGGTCAAAAATCCGCGCGGCAAAATCAGCATCAGCAGCGTCACAATGACCAATCGCGGAATGCCGTTGATGATCTCCGCAATGCGCTGCATGATGCTATCGACACGTCCGCCGTAATAGCCGCTGATGAGGCCATAGGTCATACCAATTAGAAAATCGATCAGCGCCGCGCAGAGCGCAATGCCGAGCGAAATCCTTGTGCCTTCCCAAACGCGCGTCCAGATATCGCGACCCAACGTATCCGAGCCGAACCAATAGTAGACGTCGGGGTGGTTCTTATCTTTGTATCCGTTGATGACCTTGACGCCTGTGGTGGTGCTCAGTTTTTCATCTCCGTCGAAGATACCGAGCTTTTCTACCCAGGGGATGCGGGGCGCAAAGTTTTTTTGTGTCAGCTTCTGGTCGGAATAGCTATATCCGTTCATATTGGGCCCGAACGCGGCAAAAAAGCCGATGATAAGCACGACGATGAGCGAAACAACCGCCCCTTTGTTTTTAAAGAAGCGTTTTCTTACCTCTTTCCAGAAGCTCTCGCTGGCGAAGTTGGTGTCTATGCGTGTGACATCCGTATTCGCGCGGAAGCTGAAGTCGTCCGGCTGAAATTGATAGGCCGCCTCAGCTGCCGGGGCAGCGATTTTCTTTTTATCGTGTCTATCCATATCAGTCTCCCTTCTTCGCAACGCGGATTCTCGGATCGATGACGCCATAGAGAATATCGACCAGTAGCATGATGCCGATATACATCGCGCTATAGATGAAGCTCAGTGCGATGACGACGTTGTAGTCGTTGCTCTGAATCGCGGTTACGAGCAGGCTGCCCACACCCGGAATCGAGAATATTTTCTCTACCACGAGGCTGCCCGTCATCAGGTCTACAATCAACGGTGCAAGCACCGTTACAATCGGAATCAGCGCGTTTCTGAGCGCGTGCTGAATAATCAACGGCGAGCCGCTGATCCCCTTGCTCTCCGCCAGCAGCATATAGTCGCTGCTGAGTACCTCCAGCATCTCGGTTCGCGTAAACCGCGCAATCGATGCCAGCGTGAAAAGACTCAACGCAATGCTCGGCATCACGCTGGAGGCAAACGCCTCCTGACTGGAATACAGCATGGGAAACCAGCTAAGCTTAAACCCTAGCGTATAGCTTAGCGCCAACGCAAACACATAGCTTGGTATTGAGACGCCTATGACCGAGATCACGGTGCAGATGGTATCCCAAATTGTATTGTGTTTCAGCGCCGCAACAATGCCAAGCAACAGCCCGAACACCGCGCCGAGCGACACAGCAAACCCGCCAACGCGGATGCTGATGGGCAATCTCGACTCGATAAGCTGGCTGATGGGCGTGTTTTTGCTGATCTTGTAACTAACGCCAAAATCTCCCTGGAACATCTTGGCTACATAACGGAAAAACTGAACAATCAACGGCTGATCCAGGCCGTATTTTGCGTTCAGCGCCGCGTGCTGCTCCGGCGTTAGTTTCTCGTCGTTAAAAGGCGAACCCGGCATCAGCTGGAGCAGAATAAACAGCACCAGCGTAATGGCTAGCAAGGTAAAAATGGATATGAGTATGCGCTTGAAAACGTATTTTCTCACGTCGTCCCCGTCCCCCTCCACAAAACAAAATTGCGGCCAATGCCGCACGCTGTAAAAAATCGCGACTTGTCGAATGCAGCCCGCCTGTTCCGTTTTAGAAAACAAGCACGCGCCGCACAGCAATCTTGAGTGTTGGTCAAAACCACCATGCGGCGCGTTTGCTGATCAAGTTTTAGGCGTCAACTACCAACGTTCAGTTCTTGACCGTGTCTTTGAAGACGCGGTTCAGAGCGACGGGGTGGAATTCGATGCCGGTGACGTTCGGGTTGATCAAGGTCGCGTTGCACTGGGTGTACAGCGGGAAGATGACCGCCTGTTCCATCACGATCTTCTCCGCGCTCTTCAGCGCCGCCCAGCGGCCCGTTGCATCCTGCGCAAGGTCGCCCGTGGTGCACTGCGCAATCAGCGCGTCATAGTCCGCATTGGACCAGAGACCGTAGTTGTTGCTATTGCCGGTTACCCACATGCCGAGGTAGGTCATCGGGTCGGCATAGTCCGGGCCCCAACGGGTCAGGCCGAGGCAATAGTTGCCATCTTGCAGGTCCTGAACGCGCTGTTTCTTCGGTTCCACCTTGAGGTTGATGGTCATGCCGGGGAGTGCGCTCTCCAGCATTTCCTTGATGACGGCGGCAACGTTCTGCTGAATCTCGGTGTCGTCGAGCACCATTTCAAAGGTGAACGAGTCCTTGCCGAGTTCAGCTTTCGCCGCTTCATAATACTCGGTTGCTTTTGCAAGGTCATATGCGCAGACGGAGGCAAACTCAGCCTGATCGGCGGAGAAGTCGTCGCCCGCAGGGCCGGTTGCAAACTGCGGCGGAACTGCCGTATAGGTCGCGGTGGAGCCGTCCTTCACGACGCTGTCCACGATGGTCTGGCGATCCAGCGCAAAGGTCATCGCCATGCGCAGGTTCAAGTTCGCCAGTTCGGGATAGGTGGTAACGTTGGGCGAGACATACCAGAGGTAACCTGCGCCGACACTCTTGAACGCCGGATCATCCTTCACCTGGTCGACTTGATCGCCAGAGACGAGGATGGTGTCGAGATCGCCACTCTGATAGCTCAAGAGTGCCTGCTGGCTCTCCTTGATGACCTGATAGTTCAGGCCGTCAATCTGGATGCGAGCCGCATCATAATAGGTAGGATTCTTTGCAAGCGTAAAGTTCGTCGCCGCCGGCTCGTAGCTCGTGGCAATAAACGCACCGTTGCTCAGGAGGGTTTCCGGGCTCGTGGCGTAGCTATCGCCGCAGGCTTCAAAGAACTTCTGGTTGACCGGATAGAAGGTCGGGAAGTAGAGAATCTGGTCAAAATACGCGACCGGAACCTCCAACTGCACCTGAAGGGTCTTCTCGTCCAGTGCCGTCACGCCAAGATCGGTAACAGGCAGTGTTCCCGCGATGATGGCCGCGGCGTTTTTCACCTGACCGATGTCGCTGAACATATAGGAATACTCGCTCGCGAGTGCCGGATCAACCGCGCGCTGCCAGCCAAACACGAAGTCTGCCGCCGTCACGGGGTCGCCATTGCTCCAAACCGCGTCGTCACGGATTTTGAAGGTGTAGGTAAGGCCATCCGCGCTGATAGATTCGTCGGCGCAGAGTGCATTGGTTACGCCGCCATTGGCGTCCATCTGCTTCAGGCCGTCGGTGAGGTCCGCAATGACTTCAAAGCTCGTGCCATCGGTCGCAACCTGCGGGTCAAGGCTCTCGACCTCCACTTCGATCATGACATTGACGACCTTGGAGCCTTCGGCTGCGGTTGTTTCCGCAGCGGGCGCGGCGGTCGCATCTGTCGCGGCTGCTGTATCCGCGCTCGCGGGGGCAGCGGTCTGGCCGCAAGCCGCAAAACTGGCTACCATGGCGAGAACCAACAGGATCGCGCCAAAGCGTTTGAATAGATTCATTACCATTTTCTCCTTCCATTTGTATTGTATGTGTTCACAAACCACAACTTAGGGCTTTCGGTTTTGTAAACTATATACAATATATTTTATATAGAATAGCACCGCGTACAACCCAAGTCAATCATATATGTTAAATTGTTTTACTCTGATAAAGGCAGAAACTGGCGTGCGTTTTTATAATTGCTTTCAAATGGCTGGAACCTGCCTACACAATGCTGTTTTATAAACGAATTTTCTTCATTATATCTATTCTTCCGGTGCGGTTGATGTATTTTCTTTCTATTTCAGCTTTGCATTATTATGCACATATTTTGCATTGATATTCTTTTGTGAAAGTAATCTGCGCTTGTTATTGATAAAAATAAGCCTTTCTACATAAATAATTTTCATAATTATAAATTTCGTATTGACAATATTGCATGACTATGCTATTTTAATGCAAACGATGGAGTTGATGGTTCAGCTCCTATTTTCTTTAGGAGGATCGGATACATGATGAAGAAACTTTTTGCCCTAACCCTTGCTGTTCTGATGGCGCTATCCTTTGCGGCCTGTGCCGCGCAGAACGCCGTTGCGGAAGCAACCGCCGCGCCGGAAGCAACCGAAGCAGCCGCTGCGGATGCAACAGCCGCGCCCGACGCTGCCGCCGCGAGCGCAATCGACATGTCCGGCGTGAAACTCATGCAGGACGGCGTGCTGAATGTCGGCATGGAAATCGGCTATCCCCCGTTCGAAGATTTTGCGGAAGACGGCACCACCCCTGTCGGCTATGACATCGACTTTGCCAAAGCCCTTGGCGAAAAGCTCGGCCTCACCGTCAACTTTGTCAACACCGCTTGGGACGGCATCTTCCAGGGCATCGGCGTGAACTATGACTGCGTCATCTCCGCCGTCACCATCACCGACGAACGCAAGGAGACCATGCTCTTCTCCGAACCGTACATCAACAACTATCAGTCGGTCGTTGTCCGCGCGGACAGCACCGCGAAAATCGGCAGCCTGATGGATCTCAACGGCCTTGCAATCGCCGTGCAGAAGGAAACCACCTCCGATATCCTGATGTCGGACTATGTCAGCACCGGTTCCATCACCTGCACAATCTCTGCCAATGAGAAGGTCACAACATGCTTCACGCAGTTGGAGAACGGCGAAGTGGACGCGGTTGTTGTGGACTCCACCGTTGCGGATGGCTATCTTGCCTCCAACCCGGATAAGTTCGTCAAGGCTTTCCAGGATGAGAGCGAGCCGGAACAGTTCGGCGCCGCAATGGCCAAGGACAACACCGCTCTGCAGACCGCCATCAACGCGGCAATCGCGCAGCTCACCACCGAGGGATTCTTTGACGAGAACTACACCTATTGGTTTGCCAAATAAGAATCCCATGCGCACTTGCGACCACAAATATATGATAAGCGGGATAAGATGAGTATTTTCAAAAAACTCGTTACCATTAAAAATTGGAAGCAATCGACCAAAACAGTCGCCATAGTCATTATGGCGACTGTGGCGCTTGTTTCGGTTCTCTCCGCCATCAATGTTTCCGAGCAGGATTTGATGAATCATTCGTCCGATGCTGTGAAACAGCTCATTGAAGAGGAGAAAACCAGCAGCAGAAAGTCGCTCACCATCACGTATAACGACCTTGGCGTTGTCAACTACATCTCCTTCACCACATCCGGCGCAAAGTCGATCCGCGAAGCCTATGTGGGGTTTGCGGGTTCCATCTACAGTGCGGATGAGGGCGCGGGCAAATTTGCAGGCCAGATGGTGAACTACACCTACCGTATGCTGGGTTCCGGCGAAAATCTCCTGCATGGCGTGAAGCTCACGTTGCTGCTGACCACACTCTCGATGGTCATTGGAGCGGCAATGAGTATTTTCCTCGCGCTGGGCAAGATTTCCGAGAATAAGTTCATCAGCAAGATCAGCAGCGCTTATATCTTCTTTTTTAGAGGTACGCCGCTGCTCATCCAGCTGTTCGTGGTCTACTTCTCGGCGCCTGTCATCTTCGACTTCTCCTGGCGTGGCCTCTTTAGCGCGGCAGATCCGGAGGCGGTGTATAAGGGCGCGTTTATCGCGGCTTTGATCGCCTTCTCCCTCAACTCGGCTGCCTACTGCGCGGAGATTGTACGCGCGGCGATTCAGTCGATTGACAAAGGGCAAAACGAGGCTTCCAAAGCGCTCGGCATGAGTTATGGACAGATGATGCGTACCATCATCATTCCGCAGTCCATCCGGCGTATGATCCCCCCGCTGTGCAACGAGTTTGTCATGATGATCAAGGATGTGTCCCTCGTCTTCGCTATTTCGCTGATGGACATCACCACGATCTCCAAAACCATCATGACGAGCGAGGGTAACTACCTTGTGTTCATACCCGCACTGTTGATCTATCTTGTCATTACGGCGATATTTACATATATCTTCGGCAGGATTGAAAAACGACTTTCGATATATGAGTAGGGCGCAGATATGAGTGAATATCAGTATATCCTTCAAACAGAACATCTCTATAAGAGCTTCGGCTCGCTTGAGGTTCTCAAGGACGTCAACCTTGCCGTGAAAAAGGGTGAGGTGATCTGCATCATCGGACCCTCCGGCGCAGGTAAATCGACCTATCTTCGGTCGCTCAACCAGCTGGAGAAGATCACGAGTGGAAAAATCTTCGTCAAAGACGAGCTGTTTTTGCACAGAGAGCACAACAGAACAATCCACCGCGCGGAGTCGGAAGCGCAGAAGGCGATGCTACTGGAGATGGGCATGGTGTTCCAGCGGTTCAATCTATTTCCGCACAAGACCGTGCTCGAAAACGTCATGATTGCGCAGGTTCTTGTGCGCAAAAAGAGTAAGGAAGCCGCAAAAGCACTCGCGACAGAGATCATCGAACGCGTTGGACTTTCCGACAAGCTGGATGTTTACCCCAGCAAGCTCTCGGGCGGACAGCAGCAGCGTGTGGCCATTGCGCGCGCGCTAGCGATGGAGCCTGAAATCATGCTCTTTGACGAACCCACCAGCGCGCTCGACCCCGAATTGGTCGGCGAGGTGCTCAACGTCATGAAAGCGCTTGCCAAACAGGGTATGACCATGCTCTGCGTCACCCACGAGATGGGATTTGCGCGCGAGGTTGCCGACCGTGTGGTCTTCATGGCGGATGGCATGATCCTCGAAGAGGGCACGCCAAAGGATCTGTTTGACCACCCGCAGAACGAGAAAGCCATCAGCTTCCTCAAGAGCGTTCTGTAAAGAAACCTGCTTATTTCAGCCAACTTTCTTCATCAAAGTAAACATAAAAAATCCCGCCGACTCTGGTCAAAGCAGAAGCGGCGGGCGTTTTTTATTGATTCAGTAATTTCAGGCATTTCGCTAGCACGGCATTGGCGGCGGTATAGTCCGAAAGCGCTTGCTCCAACACCCCCGCAGCATCCAATCGCCCTAGTTGCCGCAACCGCTCTATCCAGGCGGTGAGTTCGGTAACCTCGTGCCCCATTTGACCAAGTGCAGCACTGATCTTTGCGGCTGCTTCCTCCGCGGCTGTGCCTGTATCGGAATCGTGCGGATGCGTGTGGTCTCCCTCATGCGCATGGTCATGGTCGTGCACAACCAGATGCGTGTGCTCGTGCGCATGCACGGACTTCGGATCCAGTCCCGGATGGGTATGCGAGTGCTCTCCCGTATGCGTGTGCAGATGGGAATGTTCGGAGGTATGCGTGTGTTCGTGCGCGTGGTGCCCACCCCCGCTTTGGTCTACGCCGTCATGCATGCTAACGCCACTTCCTTCCTTTATAGCCCCGCCTTTTCCAGCAATTCTTCATTTGAAAACAGATCGGTCGGTACATCATCCGCAATCAGCCTGCCGCTTTTTAAGACGAGCACGCGGTTACAGGCGCGCGAGACGAGATCGATATCATGTGTTGCAATCAGTCGCGCCGCCGTCATCGTGCGCAATAGGTGAATAAAGTTTCGCTTGCTGCGCGGGTCGAGAAACGCAGTCGGCTCGTCAAACAACATCAGATGCGGGTCCATGCTCAGCACTGTAGCAATGGCGGCACTGCGTTTTTCCCCGCCGGACAGTCGATAGGGCGGCCTCTCCGCCAGATGCTCAATGTTGAGGTGTTTTAGCGTATGCCGCACCTTTTGATCGATCGCCTCCGGCGCATACCCGCGATGCTGCAGGCCAAATGCGACGTCTTCATAGATGGTCGGCATAAAGAGCTGGTCATCCGGATTTTGAAACACCATGCCAATCATATTGCGTATCAACGCGAGGTTCTCTTTTTTCAGTGGAACTCCGTCAATCATGACCGTACCCGCATCGGGGGTCAGCAGTCCGCAGAGGATAGCGAGCAGCGTGGATTTTCCCGCACCGTTCGCGCCAACAAGTCCGACGCAATCCGCGGTTTCTACACAAAAAGAGACTCCGTCCAGCGCGCAAACGCCGTTTGGATAGGCATAGGTCAGATTTTCTACGGATAACAGCGCCATCATTTGCTCCAATAGATTCAGATGATTCGCTCAATATGCGAATCGCAATAGCCTCTTATTTATACAAATAGCCTTCCAAGTGACTCCAGCAAGTTTGAAACACCAACCACGCGCAGCGCAACCAGTACAGCAGAAGCGCCAATGATAAAGAACCAGCTGGATGCGTCCATTTTTGTGTGGTTTGATGAGGGAAATGTTCCGTCGAATCCGCGGCACTGCATTGCGCCATATACCCGCTCCGCCCGGTCGATACTGCGCAACAGAAGTTGCCCTACGAACGCGCCAAGATGCTTCATCTCCAGCCCGTTTTGCTTCACCGCGCGAAGATGATAGGCGCGCGTCATATTTCTCGTCTCTGACGCAAGCAGACTCAGATAGCGAAAGCAAAGCATCACCGTTGTGATAAAAATACGCGGCAGATGCAGCCGCTGCATTTGACCGAGCAGCGCATTTGCAGGTGTTGTTGCGGCGAGAATCACCACCGCGCTGACGGTAAGCAACGCCTTTTCCAGCAGGACAACGCAGGAGAGCACCCCGAAAGAAACACCGACCGGCGCAATCTGCCGTTCAAAGAGGATATTGGATAGCCCTGCGAACAGCACAAACGGCAGAGCGGGAAGCGTTCGTTTTAGGATTGCGCCTATCGGCAGTTCGCCGAACGCAATCAGCAATGCAGCGTAAAAGAAATAGACCGTTAACCCCGCGATATCGTATCGCCCGGAGGAGATCACGCAGACAATGAACACCAACGCAACCATGAGTTTTGCCATCGGGTGCAGCGCATGAACGCCGGAGCGTCGATTCGCCAGCTCATCCAGCGCGAAGAATGCGTCTAGGGTGTTGGATATCTTCTGCATGGCGCTCCTGTACCGGTTTCGGCTTTTCCGGGTATTTCCTGGTGCAATCGGTGATCCTTTTACACTATCTTTATTTCGTCGCGGCGTCGGATGTGCGGTGTTTCTTCTTCGCGCGAGAGATGGCAAATGCCGTTCCCGCAGCAAGCGCAAGCACAATTCCGCCGCCAATCAATCCCGCCCCGGAGGTGGACGCCGCTTCGGAGGCAGCCCCCGTGGAATAATCCGGCATAATGGCAGTCTTATTCTGAATCCACTCGGTTATCGCGTACGCTGGCCCGCTGGCCTGCAGCTCCTCCGCGCCTGTCACCTTTCCGATGGACCACTCCAGCCCGTCGGGATTGGCAGAGGCAAAGATAGACAGCCCGCCCGCAACCAAAATCGCGGCGATCAGCAAACCGATTACAACCTTTTTGACGGAAACGGTTCGATCCAGGCGCTTTTGATCCTGCACGCTTTCCAGCAGTTCGGGTCGCGCCTGATGAACAAAGATGAGAATCGCGCCCGTCGCAAGCCCCTCAACCAGACCAATAGCAAGATGTATCGGCTGCATCAGCAACACGAAGCTGGTAAACGGCAGCGCGGTGATGCCGGACGCGAGCGTCTCCAGCACAACGGAAAATGCGCCGAGCTGGAGACCCACCACGACACTCAGCACGGAGGCCAGCATAAGCCTCGGCTTGGTGACGCCCTTTTTCAGGATCGGCTTAAAGATCAGCGGATACGTCACGAGGCACACAAGCACACCCATATTGAAGACATTGCATCCAAGCGCCAGCAATCCCCCGTCTGCAAAGAATAAACATTGAATCAGCAGCACCGCCGTGATGGAGATCATTCCTGGATAGGCACCAAGAAGCGCCGCGAGCAGGATTCCCCCGCCGATATGCCCGCTGCTTCCCGTGCCGGGAATCGTGAAGTTGATCATCTGCGCGGCAAAAACAAACGCGCTCATCACACCCATTACCGGGACTGTCTTATCTTCCAAGACGTTATCGCGCTTGGTTTTAATCACGGAATAGGCAAGCGCCGCGCCGCTGACGGCAAGCATACTGACCCCCACTGCAGGAGAGACGAGCGCATCGGACATATGCATATGAACTTTTTCCCTTTCAAATGGAACTGTAGAGTATTATAGCACACCCTGCGGTTCCGCTGCGTTCGGATTGAGTGAACATGAGCATTTCTATCTTTTGTAAATTCATACGAAATACTCTCCTTATTCCGAAATGGCCTGCTTCATACGCCTGACATACACGCCCACATCGGCAACGCTGTCCCGCCCCTTTTCTCCAACCATGCGCACAATTGCGGAGCCGACGATCACCCCGTCGGCAAGCTTCGCCATGTCCCGCGCCTGCTCCGGGGTCGAGATGCCAAATCCAATGGCGCAAGGGATATTCGGATTCGCCTCCCGTACAAGCCGCACCATAGCCGAAAGATCGGTGCTGATGCTGCTGCGCACGCCGGTGACCCCCAGTGACGAGACGCAATAGACGAATCCCTCCGCATCCGCTGCGATCGTTTTAATCCGCTCCTGCGAAGTTGGAGCAATCAGGCTGATGAAGTCAATTCCCGCCTTCTTACAGGCGGGCGCAAACTCTGACTTCTCCTCAAACGGCACATCGGGCAGAATCAATCCATTTAGCCCTGCTTCGGCTGCATTTCTCAGAAACCGTTCAGTTCCATAGGAAAACACAACATTTGCATACGTCATAAACGCCAGCGGAACGGAGATGTCCTTCCGCAGTTCCCGCACGAGTGCAAAGATTTGATCCGTCGTCACCCCGTTGCGTAGTGCGCGCGCGTTTGCCGAT
>JAEWYV010000013.1 GCA_023458615.1 Bacillota bacterium | reverse complement strand
TGGCAATCTGCCTTTTTGTGATACCCGTTATTATGCACAAAAGGCAACGGACTGTTCTTTCTCAGTCTCGCTGCCTTTTCTTGCTGTTGGTCTATTGTATTCGTTGTCTTAACTTAATGACATTGGGCCTAAGCCGCCCTTTCTTCCTGCAAAAATTTAAGTTATTTCCCCTTCTTCGAGTACTGCCGCATGCTCATGCTCATCAGTTTACCCGTGATCGCGGGGTTGCGAACAAGGCTGTTGTTGGACGAGCTGTTCCTCTCGGCTGTATGAAATCCCTCCGCAGGCTGCCCCTCTTCGCCTTCACGCTTCAGCAGATGCGGAAGTTTACCAATATTCTTTCTCATATTTATCCACTCACTTTCACACCCCAGTATACCAGATAGCGCACCAACTCACCAGCCGCGCACGCGCTACCGAACCGCATACACCAAATCGACAATACCGTTATACTGCTCTGTTGAGATAAGCCGAAGCGGAATCGGTTTCTCCAGCCCCTCAAACAGGCGAATCCCCGCGCCGCGAATGGTCGGCATCACGTTGATATGGTAGCGGTCAATCAGCCCCTCCCGGATGCACTGGTTGACGACGGAAGCGCCGCCGCAAATCCAAATCTCGCCGCCACTCTGCGCTTTTAGTCTGCCGATGAGCGACGCGACGGATTCGTCCGTAAACACAATCCCCGCCTGCTCCGGCACATCCTTGCGGTGCGTGAGCACATAGCTCGTCTGCGCGGCATACGGCCAGGCACCGGGCATCAACTCCGTCGTGAGCTGATGATAGGTGGTGTACCCAAGGACGACATCGCTCACCCCCGCGATGAAGCGCTCATACGACCCGAAGTCGTTCGACCCGGCATCCTGCCCGCCCAACCAGTCGATGCTTCCATCCGGCGCGGCAATGTAGCCATCAAGGCTCATTGCAATAAACAGCACAACATCTCTCATGTTGACTCCTCCTGATTCGATTCTCAATTTCATCATACAATCCCCGCGCGAAAAAGGGAACACGGCGCACGGGTCGGATGGTGATGATCGCACACAGCATAAAACAAGCAACACGGCGCATGTCAAATGGCGACGCGTGCACATCATAAAAAATAATCAACACGGCGTATGAGCCTAACGGTGATGATCGCACAAAATAAAAAACGCGGATGGAGCCGTTGCCGCTTCCGTCCGCATTTGGTTGGTTGTTCTTATGGTTTTTTCACTTCGGCTAGTGCGTGCTTGCGCTCGGTACGATTACTCTTTCACATAGGAGCAGCAGTAGTCGCAGATGCTGTCCGTTGCGCAGGAAAAGCGGCTGTTTGCGGGGACTTCGAACGACTGCCCCTCAAAAAACGTCTGCCAATCCGCTGCGCCGGGCAACAGCGCGCGCAGTTCGCCGCCGAGAATCTCCATGATCTCCTTATCCCCCGTGCCAAACTCGTATGCGCCGGAGAGAATGACGCCGAGCGTCTTCTTCGTTCCGTCCGCAAAGAGCACCGTGCGGCTCGTCACCTTGCCGTCGTAATACACATTCGCCTTCTTGACGATGGTCACCTGCTCAAACCGATCCATAGTTGCTTCCTCCCGAAGAATAATATATTGTTTTTTATCATAGCGTAAATCCGGCGGAAAAGATAGCAAATTATATAAGCCGAAGCCCAACTTACATCAGCAAATCCAGCAGCTCATCATACCCGCGCACGGTGTAGGTCGGCAGGATGTTTGCGTCCGGCTCCGCGCCCGGGTTTTGATACCAACAGGTGTCTATGCCCGCGTTGATGCCGCCCTGAATATCGGCGGAGAACGAATCCCCGATCATGAGGAACGCTTCGCGCTTGTCCGTCTCAAACGCGCTGAGAATATGATCATAATACGCCTTGTGCGGTTTCTGCACGCCCATCTCCTGCGAAATAAACACCTTCTCTAATAGCGGCAAAAAGCCGGAGCGCCTGAGCCGCTCGCGCTGCACCAGTGTGAGCCCGTTGGTTGCCACCGCGAGGTGATAACGACTGCTCAGCTGTTCGAGCATCTGCGTTACGCCGTCCATCAAAATTGCCTGCATGCCAAGATTGACCACATAGCGGTCGTTGAGCGCCTGCCCCTCGGCAATGTCGCGCCCCAAGTGCGCGGCAAACGCCTCAAACCGCTCGCGCTGAACGGACTTACTATCCAACAAGCCCTCTTCAAACCGCAGCCAAGCCTCGCGGTTGACCTCTAGATATTTATGGTAGTCCGCCTCCGAAATAGAGATGCCAACCTCGTCCATGGTCTGAAACAGCGCCGTTTTTTCGCCCGCGGAGAAGTCCATGAGCGTATTGTCAATGTCGAAAAGCAGGTATTCATAACGTTTGTTTGTGTTCAATTCCGGTGTCCAACCTTTGTTTGTGTTCTGGTGTCCCTTTGGGTTGCTAACACCTTACACCATTTGAGCGTCAAGATCAATGCCGGGCGCGTTTCGCGTAAAACAGTTCACTGCTGATTAGCCAAAATAGCGCACGAAAGACTCAAACAGCCGCATGTCATAATTGCCCGACACGTTTTGATATAAGTCCGTTCCAACGCGCTCGCTATGCCCCATCTTGCCCAGAATGCGCCCGTCCGGCGAAGTAATGGCTTCCACCGCCGCATAGGAGCCGTTGGGGTTATAGCGCACGTCCATGCTCGGCAGCCCATGTTCATCGACATATTGTGCGGCGATCTGTCCGTTCTTCTCCAAGCCGGAAAACACATCCGGCGGGCAGAGAAAGCGCCCCTCGCCATGGGACACCGGCATGGAATAGATCTCCCCCTCGTCCGCAAGCATAAGCCACGGGGAGAGGTTGGAAGTCATACGCGTTCGCACAATGTGGGACTGATGCCGCCCGATGGCGTTGAAGGTCAACGTCGGCGCGTCTGCCGTGGGTTGGGTCATCTGCCCAAACGGAAGCAGTCCAAGCTTGATGAGCGCCTGAAAGCCGTTGCAGATGCCGATGGCTAACCCGTCCCGTTCATTTAATAGGTCAGCAATCACGTCCGCCGCCAGAGGATGGCGTAAAAACGCGGTGATGAACTTGCCGGAGCCATCCGGCTCATCCCCGTTGGAGAATCCGCCGGGCAAAAACAGCGCCTGCGCGCGGGACATCCGCGCAGCGAATTCACGCAAACTCTCCTGCAACGCGGCGGCGGATTGGGTGTGGAGCACCAGCACATCCGCTCTTGCCCCTGCGCGCTCCACCGCGCGGACGGATTCATATTCACAATTCGTCCCCGGAAACACGGGAATCAGAATGGTGGGGTTTGTCGTAATCACACTGCGCGGCTTGACGTAGTCGGAGACGCGATGGATCGCAACCTCCGGCAGTTGATCGGCAACCTGTTTGCGCGTGGGGAACACATCCTCCAGCGCGGCATCATATGCGGTCTCCAGCTCGCTTAGCTCCGCTCGCTCGCCGCGCCACACAAGAGCGCGCGTATCGGTCGTCTGCCCCAGCAGCTCACCCACCATACAGTCAGGCGCCAGCTCCAGCACAAACGCGCCGAGTCGAGAAGTGAAGAGATCATCCGCCGAATCCGCAAACGCAAATCCGAATCCGTTGCCGAGGCACATCTTGAACACCGCCTCCAGCACGCCGCCCGCACCGGGTGTATAGGCCGCGAGAACCTGTTTTGACGCGATCAGAGCGTATACCTGCTCTAGTAACTGCCGTTCGGATGCCGCCTCCGGCAGACCATCCGCACGATAAACGGGACTCAGCAGCGCCACACGCGAGCCAGAACGCTTGAACTCCGGCGAGAGGATGGTGCGCGTGCTGCCAATCGCAACCGCGAAGGAGACCAGCGTCGGTGGCACATCCAGCGTCTCAAATGAGCCACTCATGGAGTCCTTGCCGCCGATGGCCGCGACGCCATAGTCGAGCTGCGCCTGAAGAGCGCCGAGCAGCGCGGCGGCGGGCTTGCCCCAGCGGGAAGGATCGTTGCCGGACTTGCCAAAATATTCTTGGAAACTCAGGTAGCGTTCGTCCAGCGGCGCGCCGGTCGCCGCGAGTTTCGCCAGCGAGCTCACCACCGCCGCATATCCGCCGGAATAGGGCGAACGCTCCGCAAGGAACGGATCGTAACCCCAAGCCATCGTAGTGCAAGCCTCGCTCCCGCCGGACAACACCGGCAACTTTGCCGCCATTGCCTGCGGTGGGGTCTTCTGCCGCGCGCCGCCAAAGGGCATCAGCACCGTGTTTGCGCCAACGGTGGAGTCAAACCGTTCACTCAAACCCTGTTTGGAGCAGATATTGAGGTCGGCAACCAGCGCCTTGCAGCGCAAGGCAAATCCTGTCGTGTCTTGCGCGTCTTCTTTTTTAACGGGAGCGTCAACGCGCACGCGTGTGTGTTTGGCGGCTCCGTTGCTGTCGATAAAGCCTCGCTTTAGGTCAACGATCTTTTCACCGCGCCAATGCATGACGAGCCGCGGCTCACACGTAATCTTCGCAACCGCGACGGCTTGCAGATTCTCCGCCTCCGCGAGCGCGACGAGCCGCGCCGCATCTTCGGGCGCGACAACGAGCGCCATGCGCTCCTGCGACTCGCTGATGGCGAGTTCCGTTCCGTCCAGTCCCTGATATTTTACGGGAACCTTGTCGAGATCGACCCAGACGCCATCCGCGAGTTCGCCAATGGCGACCGAGACGCCGCCCGCGCCAAAGTCGTTGCAGCGCTTGATGAGCCGCGATGCCTCCGGGTTGCGAAACAACCGCTGGAGCT
>JAEWYV010000012.1 GCA_023458615.1 Bacillota bacterium | reverse complement strand
TGTGTTAGATGACGATATCGAGCGTGTATCTGCCACCGTGATAATAGGCATCCGTGGCGGCAAAGGGATGATGCATCTTGTCGTAGTCTACGTTTCGAATTCGCAAAGCGACGCCTTTTTTCGCGCCAAAGAGCGTCTCAGCATCCGCCCCGCTGATGGTCAGCGCATTGATGCGTTGCTTGGAGTAACCGTTCATTAAGTCGAGGCCAAACTCCCGATGGAGAACTTCGTAGAGGGATTCCTTTGAGAAATCAAACTCCGACAACTTAGGGAACCGATTGGCGGAGAGCCAAATGCGCTCTATCGCAATTGGTTCATCGTTGGCGAGGCGAACGCGCGTGAGGCAATAGAGTGGTTCATCCGGCTCCAACTCCAAGTGCGCGCGAACCTCCGGCTTAGCGTCGCATTCTCCTGCAAAAAGCACCTCGCTGGAAGGATGGAGCCCAAGCGAGAGCATGTTGCTGGTGAAGCCCTGCTTTTGATAGGTTTTATCGAGCTCAAATTGGGAAACGAATGTGCCCTTGCCCTGTACGCGATAGAGTTTCCCCTCATTTACCAAGGCGTCGATGGCCCGGCGAACGGTCATGCGCGTGGTATCAAACTGTCTGCACAGTTCAGGTTCGGATGGAATTACGTCCCCGCGCGCATACTCCCCGCTTTCAATGCCGACGTTGATGCGCTCAATGATTTGCCGAAAGATCGGATGCTCATTGTGTTTCATCTTTCTCAACCCCTTGATCAGATTTCCTGTCTATACAAGATAATCACATTATATAACTGTTTTACAAAATTGCAAGAGAAAGCTGTTGAACCCTTGCCTTGAGTGGGATCGTACGCTGAATCCACAATATAACATCGCCAGATGTTAATAATAATAGCAGTGCAACACGAAACTAAACAACACAACATTAAACTATGATGATAAAAAATGAGGAGCGAAAATGCGCCGGAGATTGCCCCGGCGCATCTGGTTAGCTTCTTATATGATTACTCTAAAATAGAGCCATCGGTGGATATAGTGACCACCTGCCAGGGAATCATCTTTCCACTGGTGAGCAATGCGCTCTTCACCGCGTGCTCGATTCCGCCGCAGCAGGGCACCTCCATGCGAACGACCGTAACACTCTGAATCTCGTTACAGCGTAGGATCTCTGTTAGTTTTTCGGTATAATCGACCATATCCAGCTTCGGGCAGCCGATGAGTGTGATGTGGTTTTTCATGAAACGATCATGAAAATCCGCGCGGGCATAAGCGGTGCAGTCCGCGGCGATGAGCAGTTTTGCCTTGTTAAAGTAGGGGGCGTTCACGGGCACAAGCTTAATCTGCACGGGCCATTGATTCAGAGCGGAGAGTGATTCCTCTGCGCCGGAGCAGGCGCAGGGCTCCGGCTTGGGCTGCTCTGCACGCGTGATGGCGCGGCTGCGTGTGCCGGGACAACCGCAGGTATGCGCGGCGGAGGGAGCGGCCTTTTGCTGCTGGGCAGTTTGCTTTGCTTTGACAGCCGCTTCATCATAGGCGGCGGCCTCCCGCTCTACAAATGTGATGGCTCCCGTCGGACAGACGGGGAGGCAGTTGCCAAGTCCATCGCAATAGTCGTCGCGCATCAGCTTTGCCTTGCCGTCTACCATGGCGATTGCGCCTTCATGACAGGCGTTTGCGCAGGCGCCGCAGCCGTTGCAAAGGGATTCGTCAATTTGAATGATTTGGCGGATCATATGGATAAGTCCTTTCGTATGCTAAATTAAACTTTTCGCGCTGATGCCCGGAATCGATTGGGACACCTTGACGCTGTATAGGAAGTATACTATGATAATGCAAACGAGTATGTTGTAAAAACAACGTATATAGAAGGCGTTTTGCGCTAGAATGATGTCACAAGAGGTGAAATAATATGAGTACGGCCGGGAGCGCACAGATCTCCTATGCTTTTTTGAAAAAAACCGCGTTGTTTCGCGGTACCACCGAGGCGGAATTGCCGACGCTGCTTGGCTGCATTGCGCCAAGTTACCGTGATTTTGCCAAAAACGAGATGATTCTGCATCAGGGCGAGGACATTACGTCCATCGGAATGGTGCTCTCCGGCAGGGTGCAGATCATCGAGGAGGACTTCTGGGGCAATCGCAATATCATAGCGGATGTTTGGCCTGGGGACGTCTTCGGGGAATCCTATGCATTTTTACCGGGGGAACTGTTGCGTGTGAGCGCAGTTGCAGCCGAGCCAAGCGCGGTGATGATGATAGACGCGCGACACATGCTCGAAATCTGCTCCAGCGCCTGCCGATTTCACACGCGGCTGGTGCAAAATATGCTCGCGGAATCGGCAAAGAAAAACCTCGCGCTCACGAGAAAACTGTCGCACATGAGCAAACGCAACACGCGGGAAAAACTCTTGTCCTATCTTTCAAGTCAATCGCTTGCGGCGGGTAGCGATGTGTTTGAAATTCCATTTAACCGTCAGCAGCTTGCGGATTATCTCTGCGTGGATCGCAGCGCGATGAGCAATGAACTCTGCAAAATGCGGGATGAAGGCATGTTAACCTTTGATAAAAGCAGCTTTCGATTGATGGGCGAAATCAAAATATAGTAACGTAGGCATACAAAAAGTCTCTCACTGTTATGGCGAGAGACTTTTTTTTATTTCAAATGTTATTACAGCACAAACAAAAAAATCGAGAGAAAATGCAGAATGCTACCGAGCAGCACGAACACATGAAACATCGCGTGAAAATATCGCTTCTTTGAGCCGATGCCGTAGAGGATTGCGCCGATTGTATAGCTTAGTCCGCCGGAGAGCAACAGCCAGAATCCCGCCCCGCCGAGCGCGCGCATGGCAAAGGGGAAAAAGAACATGATACCCCAACCCATGAGGATGTAGCAGACCATGGAAAATACGCGATATTGCTTGAGATCGATTGCGGTGAGCGTGACGGCAAGCGCGGTGAGCGCCCACTCCGCGCCGAAGATAGACCAAGCCAGCGCCGGATAGAGCGGACGCAGGGCGACGAGCACGATTGGCGTATAGGTTCCCGCAATCATGAAATAGATCGAGCAGTGGTCGAGCACCTGCAGCACCTTTTTACCCAGCGATGGTTTGAGGCCGTGATAGATGCTGGACATGCAATACAGCACGATCATGGTGATGCCGTAGACCGTGGAGGTGACGATAGCCATCGCATTTCCGCCAAGGGAGGCCTTGATGACGCAGAGCAGCAGCGCGACAAACGCGAATACGCCGCCCGCAATGTGGGACACCATGTGAAAGATCTCTTCGCCGCGCGTATAAGCGGGCAGGTTTCGTTCGTTTAGGGGGATTCGCATGTAGTCTCCAATCCGAGATAGAATTATGCTTTGCCGCACATGGCGGCGAGTTCCTCGTCCTTGCCAAACAGCGCGCAGGCACCGTTGTGATGCCCTTTGAGCAGCTCGCTCGTCCGCAGGCGTGAAAACAGCGGGGATTCCAACGCTTCCAGCAAACTAACGTGCTTGAGGTTGGTATCCGAAACCGGAGAAAACGGGCAGGGTTCCGCGCCACCTGTGGGGTTGATATGGAAGAAACCGCGACCCGCTGCGAGGCAGCCGCCGGAGAACTGCTCGTCGCCCGGAAAAGCGACATAGATCATGCTGTCCTGCGCCGCGCGTAGTAGATCAAGCCGTTTTGTCAGATACTCCCGTTCCGTATCACCAGGGGCCAGATGTTCTGTACCGGGATCGGCGGGGACATAATCGACAAAGAAAACGACCTTTGCGCCGAGAGAACGGAGTTGACTGAGAAAATCGTCTCCCGTTACGGTCTCGAGATTCTCAGTGGTCAGCGTGACAGAGGCACCAAAGAGAATTCCTTTTTCGCGCATCTTCTCCATGTTTGCGGTGAGTTTTTGATAGGTGCCGGAGCCGCGCCGCACATCGGTTTGCGCTTCGTCGCCTTCAATGCTTACAATAGGGACGAGGTTACGGTTTGTGTCGATCAGCTCCAGAGCGCCGTCGCTGAGTAGGGTTCCATTCGTGAACACTGGAAAGAGGATTTCGCGGTGCTTTGCCGCGCTTTCCAGAACGCCGCGCCGCAGCATCGGCTCCCCGCCAGCAAGCAGAATAAACGAGACACCGATCTGAGATGCCTGCAAAAAGATGCGAGACCAATCCTCATCGGTGAGCAGCGCCTCGTTCGCGCCATCGTCGCAGATGTGGTTGGCGCGCGCATAGCAGCCCGCGCAGTGCAGGTTGCAGCGGTTGGTGATGCTCGCGATTAAAAAGGACGGGATATGTCTGTCCGCCGACGCATGTTGCTGCCGTGCATTGGTTGCGCGTTTTGCCGAGAGGGCATAGGAGAGCAGAAACGCAGTCTCCTTCGGATTCCTCAGGCTGGCTGCAAGCGCGTCCTTTACAATATCCTCAACGCCCTGTGATAAATAGGCATCCAGATCAAAATTGGTATTCAAGTTATTGCCTCCGTTTTTGTTCGGTGTATGAAGCGCCTCACACACCTAGCTATCCTATCAGACTTCTCGTCAAAAAACAATCAACTGATTGGATGTTTTTTTCTTACGAAGCATTTCTCGTTGTCATTTGCTCAACCATAGCGAAAGTTTTATGACACATTACTTATAAGGATGGAATTTTGTTCAACCAATGGTTGTTTTAAGCGAAAAAAACCAAAATGATGCTGAAATTGGACAATGCGTCTATTGACGCACGCACACAAAAGTGATACTTTTAAAAATGTACTGTAATCCAAATTAAAATACAAAATGCGAATCAACCAAACACATCTTGGCACAAGTTCTATTCGGCATAAAGGAGTCACGAGACAACATGCAAAAGGAAAGAAAAGAAGAACTCGCGCGCGTTTCGAAGTATGTGTTGTTTTCCGCCTCGGCGGGAATCATCCAGTTTTTAACATTCACGCTTACGCATGAGATCATCGGTTGGCCGTATTGGCCCTGCTATCTTAGCGCTCTTGTGCTCAGCGTGCTCTGGAACTTCACGCTCAACCGCGAATTTACCTTTAAGAGCACCGCAAATATTCCGCGTGCGATGACGCTGGTGGCGCTGTATTATTGCGTGTTTACCCCGCTTTCAACCCTCTGGGGCACCGCGCTGACCAACGCGGGATGGAACGATTATCTCGTGCTTGGGGGAACAATGCTGGTCAACCTGACCACAGAATTCCTCTTCTGGCGGTTGGTGGTTTATCGTGACAGCATCAACACCAACGCGCGCGCAAGGCGCAAACAGCAAACAGAATTGGAGGAGCCTAAATGAGCGAACGAAAGAGAACGAAAACGCAGCGCGCAATTCTGCATGCGGCGAAGGGACTATATGAAAAATACGGCGTTGGCAATGTGCCTTTTGACGACATTGCCGAGGCGGCCGACGTCTGCCGCACGACGGTGTTCAATCACTTTGCGGATGCGGGAGAACTCCAGCAGGCGATCGCGGTTGCGGAGATTGGCGAACTGATTGAGTTTGGCGAGCAGTCCGAATTGCGCGGACTTGTGCTGATTCGCGCGCTGCTGGAAAAGCTCATTGACGACACGGCAAATTATCCGCGCGTGATGGCGCGGCTCACCAACGCGACGATCCTCGGCGGGGAGAGCGGTCGTGTCGGCGAAATTGAGCGGATGATCGCGCGGCAATATGAGATTGAGTTCGGCGCGTTTCCCGCTTCCGCTCCGATCTCGGCAAACCTGCTCGCGCAGATGACGATGGGGCTCTATTACGGGCAGGTGAATCACCTCTTGGCGCACGGGCTGCCATTTGACGTAAAGAAAATGCAAAGCGATATGCGCGTGATGCTGGATTATTTACTGACCGGCATCCGCCTAAGCCAGACCAAACTGTAAAGAATGCAAAATACGGGCAACTGCCCGATAAGGAGATTACTATGGCAAACTGCGGAATCAGCCGCTGGGACGATCCCAACGCAATCAACGAGCAACTCAAAAAACTTACCGATGCGCCGATCTATGAAGTAGCGCCGGACTATTATCAGAACGAAGTAATGCACTATTTTGACGAAAAATGCAAGCGCTCCCGCGCGGTCTATGAAGAGGCGAAGGAGTATATCCCCGGCGGCGTCCAGCATAACCTCGCATTTAACAAGCCGTTCCCGATCTGCGTCGAAAAGGCAAATGGCGCCTATATGACAGACGCGGACGGCAACCGCTATATCGATTTTTTGCAGGCGGGCGGACCGACCATTCTCGGCAGCAACAACGAAGCCGTGCGCAAAGCCGCGCTGGGGCTCATCGAAGAATGCGGCCCTGTCACAGGGCTTCTCCATGAGGCGGAGTTGCTGATTGCCAAGGAGATTCACAAGCATATGCCGGCGGTTGAGATGTTCCGCATGCTTGGCAGCGGCACGGAGTCCGTTATGGCTTCGCTGCGCATTGCGCGCATCGCGACGGGGCACAAGCGCATCATCAAAATCGGCGGTGCCTATCACGGTTGGTCGGATCAGATGGTATATGGCCTGAAGATTCCCGGCAGCCGCGCTCTGCTGGAATCCCACGGAATCCCGAGCGGATGCTACGCGCTTACCGACGAAGTACGCCCGAACGACCTGAACATGCTGGAGGCCATGCTACGGCTTAACCGCATCAAGGGTGGTACGGCGGCTGTAATTGTGGAGCCCGTCGGCCCCGAGAGCGGCACGCGTCCGGTTGCGATTAACTATAACGCGGGTGTTCGCGCACTTTGCGACAAATATGGCGCACTCTTGATCTTTGACGAAGTGGTCACCGGCTTCCGCGTGGGACTTGGCGGCGCGCAGGGTTACTTCAATATCGTGCCGGATCTTACCATATTCGGCAAAATCGTTGCGGGCGGCTATCCTGCTGCGGGCGGCGTTGGCGGCAAAAAGGAATACGCCTCGCTCATGGCTGCCGGTCTCGCAACGGGAAAACACCGCGCTTATGTCGGCGGTACGCTCGCGGCGAACCCGCTCTCCGCGCTCGCCGGATACACGGCAATTCGCGAGATTGAGCGTACGAATGCGTGCGAAATTGCGGGAAAACAGGGCGATAAGCTCGCGGACGGGCTCAAATCACTGATCGCGAAATATGACCTGCCGTTTGTGGCCTACAACCAAGGGTCGATCGTGCATCTGGAATGCACGGGCGCCATGAGCTATGACTATTCGAGCATGAGCTTTATCAAATCTGCGCTGGGTCTGCTTAAAAACAAGGCGATGATGACGCGCCGCAAGGACGCGATGGAGCGCATGGGCGCGGCCTATATGGCAAACGGAATCGTCACTCTTGCGGGCAGCCGCCTGTATACATCGCTTGCGGACACAGACGAGGTGATCGCAGACGCGCTGAATCGCTTCGACACCGTATTCTCCCATGTTGTGAATACAGGGGAACGCTGAGTAATACAAGAACAACGAAGGAGACCAACTGGGAGGCAGACGGATGGAACGCTATATCCTCGCCCATGATATCGGAACCAGCTCGGACAAAGCCGTGCTTGTACGGTTCGATGGATCAATTCGCGCAACGGCGAGCGCGCCGTATCCTACCTATTATCCCCATCCTGCATGGGTGGAGCAGGACCCCGCCGACTACTGGAAGGCGGTCTGCGAAACCAGCCGCCGCGTGATGACGGACAACGATATCTCACCCGAAAGCATCGCTGCCATCGTATTTTCCACACAGGCGCAGGGTGTTATCCCTGTTTCGGAGGACGGCACAGTGCTCTACCCCAACATCACCTGGGTGGATGGGCGCGCGGAGAAGCAGGCGCAGAGCATCATGAAAAAGATCGGCGGCAAGCGGCTCTTTACACTACTCGCCGGAACGCCGATCATGGGTAAGGACTGCATCGCCAAGATCATCTGGCTCAAGGAAGAGCGGCCGGAAGCGTATCAAAACGCCTATCGCATCCTCGACGTCAACGGCTATCTCAAGTTCCGCTGCACGGGCAAGATGGTGACGGAGCTTTCCGGCGCGTCAGGCTATGGCTTTGACCTTAAGAAAAAAACATGGCTGAGCGTTTTGCCGCTCTCCGGCATCGACATGAAGAAGTTACCGCCGCTTGTGAAAAGCACCGACTTAATTGGCGGCATCACACCACAGGCTGCGCTGGAAACCGGTCTTCTGGAAGGCACGCCTGTTTTCGGCGGCTGTGACGATGTGCAGTCCGCGGCGGTCGGCGCGGGGCAGCAGGAGGACGGGGACGTTCACGTTTACCTCGGTACCTCGGCCTGGGTTGCGGCGGCAACGAAGACAGGGGACAGCTTCAAGCACGGCGCGGCGGCGATTCAGAGCGCCGATCCTGGCATGAACCTTATTGCAGGCATTACGGAGAGCGCGGGCGCAAATATCGAGTGGATTCGCGATCAGTTCTTCCGCCATGAAAAGGAAAAGTACGGCAGCGGCGTCTTCAACTTTATGGATGAAGTGATCGCTACCGTGCCACCGGGAAGCGACGGAC
Organism: Bacillota bacterium; assembly: GCA_023458615.1. Lineage (GTDB taxonomy): Bacteria > Bacillota > Clostridia > Christensenellales > CAG-138 > UBA7703. The sequence continues at coordinate 1,342 of JAEWYV010000012.1, read as the reverse complement.
TGATCTGCACACCCTGGATGCTCGGCGAACGCTGTCCGGTTTCGAGTACGACCACGCGGGCAACGCTCTTTAACATCAGCATGGTGCACACACGCGAGCACCTGATGCGCGCGGTCTACGAAGGCATCGCCTATAATATCCGCTGGATTTTGCAGAACTACTGCAAGGATTACGGCATCGCCTGCGAAGATATCCGCATCATCGGCGGCGGCGCGCTGGACAAGGGCTGGATGCAGATTCTGGCGGATGTGACTGGGCGCAAGATCAGCGTTGTGGAAAATCCACGTAACGCGGGCGCAGTTGGCGCGGCGGTTGTCGCGCTCATCGGCCTAGGTGAACTGCCGGACTTCCCATCGGCAAAGAAGTTCGTACGTGTGAGCGCAACTTTCTCGCCAAACGACGCGCATAAAGCGGTATACGACACGCTGTTTTCACAGTATCAGCAGCTGTATCGCTCGCTCTCTGGACTCTATCAACAGGCGAACGGAAAGCGATTCACGCAGGAAGCATAATAGTTCGGTCATCACAGACCGACGGAGGATGAATCAATATGACAAAACCAGAGGCCGCAAAGGCCTTTCTCGAGATTGCCGCACAGCTGCGGCATGAAAACCTGTTTACAGGCACGGTCAAGGCCGCCCTACGCGGGGAGCAGAACGAGCTGTTCATCGCTGAGTTGGATGACAAGGACATTACCATGCAGGAGCTTCCGGTAGGTAATGAGCAGGAACCGTTTCTTGCGGCGTTTGCCATAAAGCAGGACGCGAAAGCACTACTACTACTCTCCGGCACCTATGCAAAGCAGATCGCAAATAGCATGGATAGCTTGACTGCGGAACTGGACGATATGGCACAGATTGTAGGCCTTACCGCAAGGGTTGCGCGGAGTATGGAAAAGGGCGAGTTGACACGCTGTCTGAAGAACCGCAACAGCTGCTTCGTGCGCGGGGATGGAATGCTGATTACAGGCCGCTCCGTCAGCGAAGCGCTCACAGGTGCAATTCTGCTGGAAAAAGCGGCGATGACGCATATCCTCGCAGGCAAGATCGGCGGCGCAAAGCGCGTTCCGCTGTTCTCCGCCGCACTGATGCACTATATCTATCAAAAGAAATATTCCAAGATTAACCTCACGGCGGAAGCAGAAAGCAAAACTCCTGCAGGGGATACGTCTAATACGACATGCGACGCAAGAGAACAATCCCTTCGCGAAGAGATGGTACGCTATGGCAACCGTATGGTGCAGGAAGGCTTGCTGCAAGGAACATGGGGCAACATTGCCGTTCGGCTGGATGAGACGTATATGCTCTGCACACCGAGCGGAGTCGCCTATCATCTGCTCACG
>JAEWYV010000011.1 GCA_023458615.1 Bacillota bacterium | reverse complement strand
CGGCGGCAGATGATGTGGCGATGGCTCATACTTTGATTCGTCAAACCCGCAATACGGGCAAACGCCGCTATCGGGCTTTTCGCGCATGCAGTTGACGCATATGAGGTCTATGTTGGTGATGGACATGAATTCCTCCTTGACTGAACAGAATGACTGGATGATTTGGTGATCTTAGCAAATTTAAGCAGGCGTTACGGGTATTCTAAAAAGCGAACCGAATGCTGGTTGGCATAGCGCGCGGCAACTGATCCATCGGCACCGTGGATCGTGACGCGCGAGCCCGCGTCAAACGCGTCATCTGCGATGCTTTCCACATTGCTGGAGCAATATATATCTTCCAGCGCGGGGCAATTATGAAATGCGCCGGAAAGAATCGCGCGGACGCCACCACCGAGTACCACGGTGCGCAGAGCGGGATAACCGGAAAACCCGGCGATACTGCCAGCCGCCGAGATCTCCAGCGTCACCAGCGCGGAGCAGCCGGAGAAGACGGTGGAGTCTAAATAGGTTAACCCGCTACCGATGGAGACTTTGGCGAGGTTCCGATTTTCTTCAAATACATTATAGCCGAGCGAGGTTACGCTATCCGGCAGAGAGACGCTCGTAAGATTGCAGCGATAGAATGCATAGTAGTCAATTCGCCGGAGTGAAGGTGGAAAAACAACGCGATTGAGGTTGGCGCAATAGCCAAAGGCAGAGTTCTCAATGACCTCTAATCTACGCGGCAAGACGACGGACTCCAGCGAGGAAAGATCGGAAAAGGCATCCATACCGATGGTGGTGACGGGCATTCCGTCTAGATAGGTTGGTAAAACCAGATCGGTCGCTTTTCCGCTATATCCGGTTAGGGTAACGCAGCTGTTTTGGACGGTATAGGAAAACAGATTTTGCGGCTCCCAGAGTGCTACATCATCCATCCCTACTCCAGCAAAGCTAGCCGCGCGCTTAAGAGCCGCGTTGTCGTAGCCGATGACGGTTAGGTTCTGGCAAACGGTGGAATAATCTTCCTCATTTGAGCCAAATGCTGTCGTGTCAATCGCGCGGATTTTCTCTGGTACATAGAGGGTTTGCAAAGCCGCACAATCACCAAATGCTAATTCGCCAATCTCTTCCATACTCTCTGGCAGCTGTACGTGCCGCAGCGAAGCGCAGCCGATGAATGCGCGGCGCCCGATGGAGCGAAGCCCCTCTGATAGAGAAAGAGAGGTGAGTTGATCGCAATAGGAAAACGCAGCATCTGGCAAGCTGGCGAGCCTCGGCGGAATGACAATGGAGCGCAAACTCGTGCAACCTTCAAACGCAGAGATACCGAGCGAAGAAAGCGTATTTGGTAGCGAGATGGAGACGAGTGCATGATCATACGCAAAGGCATTTGCGCCAATCGATTTTAATCCTTCGGACAGGGACACATTAGTAAGCTCTGGGCAGTCGTGAAACGCGTAACCGCCTATCTCGACGACGCTGGGCGGCAGGGTAACCGTCATCAGGGAAAAACAGCTTTCAAATGCGGCTTCCTCCACCCGCAATATCCCATCGGACAGGATAATTTCGTTTACATTGGAGTTGGTGAATGCATGTTTGCCGATGGCAACGACTGGGTAAGACCCAATATAGCCCGGGATAACCACACGCGGTTCATAACCGATGTATTTTTCGATCACTACCGCTCCGTTCGAGATTCGATAATGAAACCAGGCGGGGTTGGTGTAACGCATGCCGTGCGTGCCGGCGAATGACTTTGCCGCGGAAGCAGTAGAACCCTGAAGCACCACAGAATCGGAACACCCTTCAAATGCTGTGTCACTGATGGATAGAACGCTGTCCGGAATGGTTACGCTTCGCAACGCCTTGCAGCCTGCAAACGCATACGCACCGATGGTAGTAACGCCGGAGGGAATTTCGACATGTGTAAGTGAGGCACACTCGGATAGCGCGAGATCGTCGATTTCGCGCAGTGTCTTTGGCAGCAAGATGGATTGAAGGGCTGTATGCTCACGCAGTGCTTCGCGTGAGATGGCGTATACAGGCAGCCCCATCACTTGATCGGGTAGGACGATATTGTTGCTCTCCCCTGCGTAGGAAGCGAGGGAAGCTCCATCGGCGGAGATACGAAACCGATATCCGCCCTGAACGCGCATCCCTATGGTTTGGTTCAATATGGCGCAGCTGCCCGAAAGAAGCAAAAGGGCAAATAATCCGATCAAAAATCGTGTTACTGTCCGCCGCCGGAGAAGTTCGGAGGGTAGAGGCAGTTGATAGAGCTCGCTACGAAAGAGTTCCATGCTTAGCGGGCGCTCGGAGATATTCATAGCCAGTCCGTGCAGCAGCGCGCGTTGCTGGCGGCGGCTGATCCGCACGCCGCGCGTGCGCGGCGCGCGGAGTGGATCGCGCCCGGTGCGAAGGATTGCTTCCTCCGGTGCCTCGCCGCAGAGCAAATCATAAATCGTTGCTGCAAGCGCATAAACATCCGACCAGGGACCCTGTTGCCCGTGTGCGTCGTATTGCTCAAGCGGGGTATATCCCTTGCGGAGGATGATCGCGTGGCTCTTGTCCTCGCGATTCGGCCGCATCTCTTCCGCAGCGCCAAAGTCGATGAGCCATGCTGCGCCCATGCGGTCGATGATGATATTATCCGGGCTAATATCTCTGTGTAGTATACCGGACTGATGTACTAGAATCAGCGCGTCCACAACGGGGCGAAGCAACGCAAGAAGCTCTCCAGCCGATCGCTTTCCCTCCGCATGGTTGCAGAATTCACGCAGACTCTCTCCGTGGATGAAGTCCATTACAATATAAGCGGTTTCGTTTTCCTCAAAAAAATCTCGAACCGGAACGATGCCGCGTACGCCGGAGAGCATTGCAAGGATGCGTGCCTCGCGCAGAAAGCGCTCGCGCCCTGAGAAGAACCAGTTATGACCGTTTCCCGCGCTCAGCTGTACGCTAAAGGTCTTGTTCGTGTCGCGCCCAGCTAGACCTACCGGATAATATTCCTTGATGGCAATCGGCTTGTCCAGCGTAAGATCCCATCCGGCATAGGTGATGCCAAATCCCCCTTCGCCTAGTGCCGCGGCGACAAGGTATCTGCTTTTGAGCAACGTTTCAGGCGGCAGTTGATGCGGTTTTGCCACATAATCCGACTCCAAAAAGCCGCAATTGCCGCAGCGCTGTTTGCGCTCCAGCAAGTGCAGGCAACGGGAGCAGACCCAACGATCATCGATGTTCATGCGGCATCCTTTCAAGCACGGAAGCGCGGCGACAGCCTTAGAGCGTTTCCTCTCCCGCCTCATTCAGCGTCAGGTTTGCGTCAATGAGAGACATGTGCTTGATGATGCAGTGCAGAATGACGGCATCCCGGCTATCCCTCGGGGTCAGGCGCGCGCGGCGGCCTACCTTGAGCAAATACTGCGCCTCGTTGACATCCAGCGCAAGCGCAAATACGACGCGCAGTAACGAGTCGCGGCTGGGCAATAGTTGCCCGTTCATGATTTTGTATCCGGTAGAGCGTTCGGTGTCCGCCGCTTCAAAGAGTTGCGCCGTGGAGATGTTTTTTTCGCCCAATTTTTTGTTGAGATATGAGGGGATGGATTCCAGCGCCATCAACTGATCCGGTGGGAGCGGCGTCTCGTGGTTGCGCATCCATTCTATGGCGTATTCGGTATAGTTGCTTTCGCGGTTTTTTTGATCCATACGCGTTTGTCCTCCTGTCAGGTTGGATGATCATGGGGTCGAGCGATCATTGCCCCACATTCCCATCATAGGAATCACTGCCTGACTTGGTGTTGACATTTTATCTACTCGCTGATAGCTGGAAGGGTGCAGTGGCATAGACTGGAACTGCCGGTTTGTGACGCAGCCCGGCTTTGGCTGCGCGCTTGATTTGTATTTTAGTCTATTGGATCGCAGAATGTAATATACAATCTGCACACTTTGACAAAATCATGGCGAAAAAATTACAAAATCGAAGAAAAATCGACTAAAACGGCTTTTGCACGTGATATAATATTGCTCAACGGGAGCAGTTGTATATGCAATTGCCACGACCAATCTTTTTTTCGAAAAAAGCAACTCATTGTTTCGATGCCTGTCCTCAAGAAAGAATAGCGGCGAGTAAAACGGATGCCCGAAAACAAAACAGAAGGGATCAAGTCTATGAACATGCAGCGCTGTGCCAATGGACACTATTTTGATCAGTCAAAGTTTGCGCAATGCCCATACTGCAACCCATCGTTTGGCGCGGAGAGCCGTACCGTTCCGCTGGAGCAATCCTCCGGCGCATTTGACACCGGATTTTCACCCAGCCCGTTCGGGTTTGACGATGCGTCAAGTGATATTGGTGTTACTGTCCCGCTCCAAACCGCGAGCGAGGTGACCATTGCCATCACGCCTTCGAGCGAGACTGGTAAAGGATATGACCCGGTGGTTGGTTGGTTTGTCTGTGTGGACGGGGCGGACAAGGGAATGGACTACCGCATTAAAAGTGGCAACAACACCATCGGTCGCGGCAACACCGCGCATATTCGCATACTAAACGACAACTCCATCTCCAAGGAAAGCATGGCGCTCACCGCCTACGACGCACGTACCCGTCGGTTTTTCTTTGCGGCGGGTGAGGGTAGAAATCTGGTCTATATCAACGATGAACTACTGCTGCCGCATCAATCCCGCGAGTTGCACGCATTTGATCGCATTCTGCTTGGGCGAACAACCTTGCTGTTTATGCCGCTGTGCGGGGGTGAATTCTCGTGGGAGTGATGGATGCGCAGTTGCGGTTTGAGCCGGTCGCCATCAGCCCCCAGCCGCTGATTACGCCGTCGCCTGCCTCTGACGAGCAGCAAACGCCGCTGCCATCTCAGAGCGCTTCTCAAAGTCCGGCAGCATCAGCGGAAACGACACAACAGCAAGAAACGCCATTGCCATCCGCATCGGCGCTTGTTTCGCCATCGCCGCTGCCCGCAGAAGAGCTTACGTCCGGTAGCGCTGTGCCTTCGGCTTTTTTATATGGCGCGCTGGCTGGTGCGGCGCTGGTTTCAGCGGTCGCAATTTTTATCAGCGCGCGTGTCAAACAGCATGCTAGGAAAAAGAAATCCGCGCGAAGTGTGTCGTATTTGCCAGAAGGCTTTGAGGTTGGTAACGCGCGTCACATCGGCTGCCGGGGCAATCAGGAGGACGCGTTTGCCATCTCCGATTTACACAACGAGCGGCTTGTTTCAGAGAGCGGGATGCTTGCGTTGGTTTCGGATGGCATGGGCGGACTGGCGGACGGCGAACTAGTCAGCGGTGCGGCTGTGAGCACGGCAATTCGCGAGTTTCCGATCTTGCCGGATAGCTGGACGCCACCGCAGCGGTTGCTGTATTTGGTTGAACGGGCGAACGACGCTGCCAATGAGGTAACCGGCGGCGTAAGCAATCACGGCGGGGCAACCTTTGTCGCCGCGCTGATGCGGCAGGGCTGGCTCTGGTTTGCGAGCGTCGGAGACAGTAAAATCTGTCTTGTTCGAGGCGGTGCGCTGATTACGCTCAACCGTCCGCATACCTATGAGTCCGATTTAGACAAACGCGCTGCAGGCGGAGAGATTTCGTTTGAGGCCGCCCTTGCAGATGGTCAACGCTCGGCTTTGACCAGCTATGTCGGCATGGGATCACTGGACGCGGTAGACTATTCTCCGCGCGGGATTCAACTCCTTGCTGGGGATTGGGTACTGTTGATGACGGATGGCGTATTCAATACGCTCGGCGATGAGGAGATTGCCGCCCTCTTACAGGGCAGCGCGCAGAGCGCGGCAGAGCGGATTCAACAGCGTGTTTTGGCAAAAGGACATCCGCAACAGGATAACCTGACGGTGATTGCACTTCGCATTCGCTGAAGCGAACAAGAATAGTTTCCATCCATTGCACAGCATCAAATCGATCGGGAGGAATTCTTCATGAAAATGACACGTAAATGGATCAGCCTGATCCTTATCCTCGCTCTTGCGCTTTCCGTCACACTTACAAGTGCTTCGGCAGACACAACGGCGGTCGTCAACGCGCGTAATGGTGTAGTTCGCATCGGGTTCTCCTATCCATACGGCGACTCGAGCTATACCATCCTCGGCACAGGCTTCTGCGTTGGCAAGGCGGGCGAGCCGGTAGAGTATGTGATCACCAACGCACACGTTGTTACCGCAACAGATGAATACGGCAATGTGCTCGGCTATCCGGATGAGGTGAATGTTATATTTGAAGATGTGGATGCGGATTCCACCGTATCTGCCAAAGTGCTTAAGATCTTTACAGATGGCGTCGATCTTGCAATTCTTCGTTTGCAGGCGCCAACCACGCTGCGCCAGCAGCTTCCGCTGCGCAGCTCCACCGAAATGAAGATTATGGATGACGTATTTGCCCTCGGGTTTCCGGCGATTGCGGATGACTCCAGCGGCTATATCCCGTCTACTGTAGAGGATGTCACCGTCACCAAGGGCAGCGTCGGCAAGGAACAATACCTCGACGGCAACACCAAGTATCTCCAGATTGATAATGCGATCAGCTCCGGCAACTCCGGCGGACCCTTGTTGGATGAAAATGGTGCGGTGGTTGGCATCAATACATGGGTTGCCGATCCGAGCGCGGGAACTAGCCTCGGCTTTGCGCTCTATATTGATTACGCCATTGACTATTTCAATACAATGGGTTATCCCTATACGCTTGCATCCGGTACGGCGGTGCCGGACAATACGGATTCATCAGGTGTTCCGGCGCCGACCCCTGCCCTGCCGCAGCCAGCGCCCACGCCGGAAGGGCTTGCCTGGTATGTTTATCTGGCAATCGGTATTGCGGTCGCTGCCGTCGCCGTAGTTGTTTATCTCATGCTGGATCGTAAGAAGAAGCAAAGAGACAATCTAACACCGCCTTCTGTTACTGTGCCGGTGTCCCCAAGAACGGATGCAAACCGCGGCGGGCGGCAACTCATGAGCATCGGTCAGACGAACGCGCTTGGAAGCAAGACCTACAGTGTGCGCGGGAAGACCATCATAGGGCGCGACCCGGCTAGCTGCCAGATCGTATTTCCCGCAAAAACACCCGGAATCAGCAGCAAACATTGCCTGGTTCAGGAGATTCCAGAGGGCGTTGTGGTTATGGACGTTGGCTCCAGCTACGGAACCTTCCTCGAAAACGGAACCAAGATGGAGCCCAATAAACCCTATAGCATTCTTGTTGGCGAGGCGTTCTATCTTGCCTCCAAGGACAACGGCTTCCGTGTGAAATAAATCATGAATCAGATTCTCCCCCGCGAGTGATTTCGCGGGGGAGAACAATAGAGAGAAGAACGGTTGAGGACGCAGGCATGCACTTGGATCTGGCAAGCTACACAAGCATCGGTGGGCGTGAGGTAAATGAAGACTCGGCGCTCTGCCTAGAGTGCGAAGGCGCGGTCGTCGCCGCCGTCGCAGATGGCCTCGGCGGACACGGCGGCGGAAAAATCGCATCCTCGCTCGTAATCAAATCGCTGGAAGAACAGGCCGATGCGCTTGCAGTATGTACGCGGGAGATGGTTCGTTCCGCCTGTGAACAGGCAAATGCAGCAGTACTTGCGGCGCAGACGCCGCAGCAACGCATGAAGACAACCCTTGCGCTTGCAATTGCGGGGCAGGAGGCTATGGCTTTTGCACATATTGGCGACAGCCGAATCTATTATTTTCATGAGGGTCAAATTGCATACCAATCGCAAGATCACAGCGTCTCCCAACTGGCGGTGCTGACCGGTAGTATCACGGCGGATCAGATTCGCTTTCACGAGGATCGCAACAAGGTGCTTCGCGCACTCGGCAATGAAAACGGTGCCGCGCCGGAGATCGAGCTGATTTCCCGCCCATTGTCGGAGGGGGATGCCATCCTGCTCTGCACGGATGGTTTTTGGGAATATGTCTACGAGCAGGAGATGCTCCATGCGCTAAAGCGTGCCAAAAGCGCAGAGGACTGGTTGGCTCGCATGACCCCGCTGATTGCCCGGCGCGCAAAAAAGAACAACGATAATAACACGGCGGTTGCCGTGATGGCAAAAAACGGTTAAACCGCTTTTTGGGAGGGTTTTTGCATGAATCATAGTTTGCATCGCAAGGGTATGCTGCGCACAATGGTGATGCTACTTTCGCTTGCGCTTTTGATGCCGTTCGGCCGCTCAGCCTATGCGGCGGATGCGGATCTGATGAACCTGTTAGGGACCAATGCGAGCGGAGATGTTTTGCAACTCGTGTTTTACACCAGCGCGACAGAGGCACCGAGCCTTGAAACGCTCAGCCTCTCGATTGCGGGGCAGCCGGTTAAGCTGGAGAGTATTAACCCACTTTCCTATGCCGATCCCGGCACTTCGTATGTGTTTTTGGTTGATACGAATACGGCGGTGACGGAACGCGCCCTGCCGGATATGCAGGCTCTGGCAAAGGGAATTGTTGCCAAGATGGGAGCCGAGGATAACGCCCTGATTCTGCCGATTGGACAGAAGCTGGAACAGTCGGCGTTCAGCTCTGATCAGAAAACGCTTGAGGCTGCGATTGATGCGCTTAGTGCTGGTGGAGGCGGGGCGGATCTCTACTCAACTATCTCCGATGCGGTTTCCCTTTGCGAGAGTGGCAAAGATGTCCGCGCTCGTACATGCGTCGTCGTCATGGCCGATGGGCTGGATAGCGCTGTTGCGGGTATTTCGCTGACGGAGTTATTGGATCAGGTTGGTCGCTCCCATGTTCCTGTGCACGTGGTCGCATTAACCTATAACACCAAGACGCCGGAGCGCATAGACGCGGCAAAGAACATCTCCGGCATTGCGCGGCGATCGCCGGGCGGGCTGGATATCTTCCTGAAAAATGATGGAACATCGGTTGACGATGCGGTGAACCAGATTCTCGGTCAGCGGGATAACACCTATCTTGCGGTGGTTAAGAGCGACAATATCCGCGCGATTGCCTCGGGTGATTCGGCGGAGATGACACTCACACAAAAGACGGATACGGGTGAAATCACTGCGACGCGCACGGTGGATCTATCCGCTTTACCGCTGGGTGCGGCAACGCCCGTGCCAAGCCCCGAGGCGAGCGCAACACAGGAACAAACGCAGGAAACCCCGCTCCCAACCGCGACACTGGAACCGCAAAAAACAGACGCGGTCATTCTTCCGCTCTGGCTTATCATATCAGCTGGATGTGCGCTTGTGGTCGTCCTCGCCGCTGTGGTAGCGCTTCGTGTGGCAAAAAAACGGAAGAAGCATAAAAAAGAAGAGGACTCCTTTGTTCGTTTTTCCGCTGGCGCATCTGCAAAAACCGCTGGAACACCTACGCGGCCGGCAGCCACTGTTGCACGCGTCTCGCGTACGGGAGAAGAAAAGTCGGTTGCAAGCATCTGCATTGTTCGCCTTGGTGATCGGGAAGAAATTGTATTCGAGGGGACCTTAACCGATGCGCTACTACTTGGTAGGAGCGAAGGCGCATCTCCCATACTTTCAAAAACCGCTGCAAGCGAAGAGATGGATTGCCGCCTTGTGAGCCGCGATGGCGCGGTTTGGGCAACCCAACTGCGCGATGGAACCTTGATCAACGGCGCGCCTTCGCGCGTCAATGCACGGCTGGCTCCGGGCGATGTCCTCCGCATTGCCGATTCAGACTACCGCATCTTTTATAGCGTGGACTAATGTTATTTGGCAGGAGAATTTTGCATTTACCGTAAGCGCGAAAGGAAAGAGCAATGATTGATCCAAACCTGACCTGCATGCGCTGCATGTCGCAGCTGAAATCCCAGAGCGGAAGGTGCCCTGTTTGTGGATATGACAATGCGACGGCGGGCAACGCGCCGCATCAACTGGAGTGCAGAAGCATTCTCGCGGGAGCATATCTCGTCGGCTGTGTACTTGGACAGGGCGGCTTTGGCATCACCTATACCGGATGGGATCTCAATCTGGATGTCAAGGTAGCGATTAAGGAATATTACCCGCTCGGGTATGCTGCGCGGGATGCGCATACACATATCTCCGTGGTAACCCTTGGCGGGGACAAGGCGGATTTTTATAGGCACGGGCTGGAGCGTTTTGTCAACGAGGCAAAGACGCTCGCAAAACTCACGCGTGAGAGCGCCATTGTCGGCGTACGTGGTTTTTTCTATGAGAATGGCACGGCGTATATTGTTATGGATTTTGTGGAGGGTGTTACCCTCAAGACCTATGCGGAACAACACGGCGGAAAGATGCCCGCAAAAGAGGTATTACGCCTATTTCGCCCGCTTTGCGATGCGCTGGCACGTGTGCATGACGCGGGATTGCTGCATCGGGACATCAGCCCGGATAACATTATCCTTCGTCCCGATGGAACCCTCACACTGATCGACTTTGGCGCGGCGCGGCAGATTTCCGCCAACGGTGAACACTCCAACACTGTCAATGTTAAGCAGGGCTTTGCGCCGGAGGAGCAGTATCGCACCCGCGGCGAACAGGGCCCCTGGACGGATGTCTATGCGCTTGCCGCAACCATCTATCGCCTGACGACGGGGCAGACGCCGCCGCAGGCGCTCGATCGCCTGTCCGGCGGAACCACCATCACGCCTCCGCGTCAGTATGGCGCAGATTTAACAAGCGCGCAGGAGAACGCTCTGCTACATGGCCTTGGCGTCAATGCGCAGTTTCGAACCAAAGACATGCGCATGTTCATCAAAGAATTTTACGGTGAAAGCGTGCAGCCGTCCGCCCCTACTCAAAACACCGTTCAACAGGCGCCAGTTTCCGCAGGCGCATCTACTATGAATGGATCCCAGCAGCCGCCTCAGCGGCAAGGTGTCTCTCAGCAGCCGGTTCCGCAGCAGTCAGTGCCGAAACCGGTCGGAGACCAGCGAAAAAAGTGGAAGACCATCGCCATCGTCGGCGGTAGCGCGGTTGCAGTCTATCTCGTGATCATGCTGGCGGTCGGCGGATTTGGCACAAAAGGGCAGGGACAGCGGCAGGATATTTCGGCGGTTCAGACGCAGGCACCGGCATTGTTTGAAAATGCCGATGTCTCCGCAACAGAGGCACCGTCGGCCACGCAGCCGCCGAGCCTGGCCAATCCCGGAGAGTTGGATTTGACCATGGACTATGGTCAGATCTATGAATGTGATGTCCGGGACTTTGACAATGACTACGGGTATACCTCGTCGCAGATTGACTGGAATTGCTACGGCGATATCGACCAGGTTTATTGCAGCGAGGACGGTTATATCCTTGCGGGTAATGTGCAGGTAGATCCGGATATGGGATACAACGACCCGATTCGTGTGGTTGGAACGGCACCCAATGGCGTGGAATTCGTCTATAATGTCATTGTTGGAAATGGAAGCACCTATCATTTCGATTGGTCAAACAGCGCGCGTGTGCTCAAGGATAGCTCTTCCTATACCTTTGTTCCCAGCCCATACGTACCAAATTGTGTTGGTTTTACAGCACACTGCAAATATGAATTGGTTTCCGGTCGGATTGTGGGCGATTGGGTGCTCTGGGTACACGAGGACAATGGGAAATGGATCAGCTTTGGCGGGATCGAAATGACGGACGGCGTACTCAAATCGGTGGATGTTACGTTCGACCATCCCGTGACGATTACAGAGTTTGTGATGCAGCCGGAGTCGCAGGAAGAGGCCTTTAACTGTAATATTTCGTACGGCGCAAGCGATTTACTCTTCGATGTTGGTGAATGAGCAGTGCAGTACAGGGTATAAGGGAGTAGGGCAACGATGCCGCTGACCATTGTACAAGGGGATATCACGCGCATTCGCGCGGATGCGATTGTGAACGCCGCCAACCCGCAACTAACCGCGGGAGGCGGCGTTTGCGGCGCTATCTTCGCAGGCGCGGGCCGGGAAAAGATGCGACTGGCCTGCGATAAAATCGGTTCCTGCCCGGTCGGCGGGGCTGTGCTGACGCCCGGATTTTTGCTGCCCGCGCGCTGGGTGATCCATACGGTAGGTCCCGTATGGCAGGGCGGAACGCATGGAGAAGAGGCGCTTTTGCGCGCGTGTTATCAAAATGCTCTTGCGTTGGCCTCCGCGCGGCATATGCGTTCGGTTGCGTTTCCGCTGATTTCCGCCGGAATCTACGGCTATCCGCGGGATGCCGTGTTGGCGGTCGCGGTTTCCGAGATCGGCGCATACTTGCTGCACCATGATATTGTCGTAACGATTGCGCTTTTCGAAGGCGGCGGCGAGTTGCCGGGTGCGGCGCGGTTTCGCGGCATCCGTGCAATGCTGGGCGCAAAAACCGAGGCAACAAATCCTGCTGTTTTTTCTGCGCGAAAACAATCAAGCGGTTCGTTTGGCGGTCAGGAGCCGCCCATGTTCGTGCCGCTGGCTATGCCCGCGCCTTCTGCCGTAACTAAGCCGCAGACAATACAAACCAAGTTGGAAGAGGCGGCTGGTCGCATCGGAGAAACCTTTTCCCAGCGGTTGCTGCGTTTGATCGACGAGCGGGGATTTACCGACCCGGAGGTCTACAGGCGCGCCAATCTGGATCGGCGGCTGTTTTCCAAGATTCGCGCAAACAAGCAGTATCAGCCGAGTAAGAGCACCGCGCTTGCGTTTGCGGTGGCATTGCGGCTCAATCTGGATCAGACGGCGGACCTGCTCCGCGCGGCAGGCTACGCGCTCTCCCCTGGCAGTCGGTTTGACCGCATTGTGGAATATTTTATCCAGAACGGAACCTACGATATCTTCGAGATCAATGAGGCCCTCTTTGCGTTTGGTGAAAATCTGCTCGGCGCATAGAATAGAATCGCAAAAGTGTATCATAGAATAAGATATCAGAAGCTGTACGCCTCAAAAGTCGCTTTTCAAGCGACATTTCTTTGCGCTCTGTTTGCTATGATGCTCCTGTCAACAAAATGATTCAACAAACAGGAGGAATACGATCATGAAGCAGGGACAAACGGAGCTGGCGTTTATTCTGGATCGATCCGGCTCGATGAGTGGGTTAGAGAGCGACACGATTGGCGGCTTTAACAGCCTGCTGGACAAGCAAAAGCGCGAGAGTGGTTCATGCACGGTAACGACGGTATTGTTTGATAACGCATATGAGCTGCTGCACGACCGGATTCCGCTCAGCGGGGTTCGCAATATCACCGACCAGGACTATTTTGTTCGCGGCAGCACCGCACTGCTGGACGCAATTGGGCGTACGGTAGACAAGATTGTGAGCGCGCAGCGGCAGACCGCTGAAACGGAGCGTGCGGAGAAGGTGCTGGTGGTTATCATTACGGATGGAATGGAGAATGCCAGTCGCGAATATCGCTATGAACGCGTGCGGGAGATGATTGAGCAGCAACAGAAAGAGGGCTGGGAGTTTCTCTTTCTCGGCGCGAATATCGACGCAATCAAGGCTGCATCCAGCTTTGGCATTGCGGCAGATCGCGCGGTCAACTATCGCCCGGATGGGGTTGGAACGCGGTTAAACTACGACGTAGTCAGCGATGCCGTTTGCAGCGTTCGTGCTGGGCAGCCGCTCGCCGCCAATTGGAAAAAGCGAATTCAGGAGAATTGCGACGAGGCAAAACAATAGAATTGGGATCTGTGCGTGATCTCGTGCGCGTTGATATTGGCAGCACTCAAATCATGCAGATAGTATAATAGAAAGGATGCCCTGACCATATTCGGGTGGAAT
>JAEWYV010000010.1 GCA_023458615.1 Bacillota bacterium | reverse complement strand
GATTGGACGCAGTAAATACCTCCTGCTTGGTGAGCTGATGACGCTCCAGCAGCAGGCTTAAATACTGCGGTAAGCTCATGGACAAAAAGTCGATCTCGTGATCGTCCAAAAAATGCTGTAAAGAGTGCGTATCCTGCAGCATTTCGAGCAATTGATCGGTATTTGTGTGTTTGTTCGTATCGTTCTTTACCAAGGGTAGACTCCACTTTTTGTTTCTACTTGGTGATTCTATCATCCGGCTTTTTCGCGTGTCAACCAGCTTAAATCGAGTTGTATATGCAAAATGCGCACCAAATGAAAGCGTAACAGCAATATCGTAAATGAAATGCAGTTTTTGGTCAGATAGAATACACAATAGGATAAGCAGCGCCTAGTGTTGATGCACTGCCCAAACGATTATACAAGGCGAAGGAAGCAGTTCCTGCGCCTTTGTTTGTATGCGGGTAGTATTTGATCGGCGGTCTGCGTTTGATTGACACCCATCGTCTTGCATGGTAGAATTTTTGCTGTAAGCGGGGGTACAGGCCCGTTTACTTTGTATAGGCAAAAAGCGCGAAAATAGATTCCGATTAAGTTGCGCAAGGGCGCAGGCGAAACCGAAATTAACGTTTCAATCGGCGGGTGATTCTGCCCGACCGAAGAAGGATTTGCATGTATATTCGCATCAAGCGATGGCTGGACATCGTTCTCTCCCTGGTGGGCGGCTTGCTGCTCTCGCCGCTGCTGTTGGGGTTGGTCATCGCCGTCAAGCTGGACTCTCCGGGTCCAGTGCTCTTTCGCCAAAAGCGCGTGGGCAAGGATAAAAAGCATTTTCAGATTCTCAAATTCCGCACCATGCGGATCGATACCCCCTGCGACGTGCCGACACATCTGCTAAAAAATCCGGATGCATGCATTACGCGTGTCGGTCGGTTTTTGCGCAAAACGAGCTTGGATGAGCTGCCGCAGCTCTGGAATATCTTCGTCGGCGATATGTCCGTCATCGGCCCGCGCCCCGCGCTCTGGAATCAGTATGATTTAATCGCCGAGCGGGATCGCTACACCGGAAAGCATGCACTCACGCCGAATACCGTGCGCCCCGGACTGACCGGCTGGGCACAGATCAACGGACGGGACGAGCTGCCCATACCGCTCAAGGCCGCCTACGACGGCGAGTATGTGGAGCGGTTTGGATTCTCCATGGATTGGCGTTGCTTCTTTGGCACCATCGGCAGCGTGCTGGGTGGCAGGGGTGTCCGCGAAGGCTCCGCTCATGGAGAAAACAAGCTGCATATCGCCCTGGTGAGCGCATATTTTTCGCCGGAGATCACGCCGATTACGCATCTGTATGCCGATTTGGCGGAGGATTTTTGCAAATATGGCGCTGAGGTCACCGTCATCACCAATATGCCAAATCGCGGGTTGAGCGAAGAGGAGCGCGTCTCCTATCTGGATCGGACGGACGAGGTCGCGCCGGAGGGCTACCGCACTCTGCGCGTGGGAACCCGCACACGCGAGGGCAAGAATTTTGCCATGCGCGCGCTGCACTTCTTAGTAAATACGCGCGCGCTCTACCGCGCGGCAAAAGAGATCAAGGCGGATGTCTATCTGCTCGGCAGTATGCCGCCGTTTCTCGGACTCGTGGGCGCGGCACTCAACCGCCGCGCGCGGACGGTTTATATCCTCCAGGATATCTTTCCGGATAGCATGGTCGCCATGGGAAAATTCACCGAATGGCATCCGGTTGTCCGCGTTTCGCGCCGCATGGAGCAGCGCATCTATCGCAAAAACTCCGCGTTTGTCACCCTGTCGGAGGATATGAAGCGAACGCTGGTTGCGCGCGGAATAGAGGCGCACAAGATCGCGGTCATTCCCAACTGGGCGGATACTGAGAGCATTCAACCCATTTCGCGGGAGAAGAATCCGTTGTTTGACGAACTTAGTCTTCCGCGTGAAGGCTTCTATGCCGTCTACGCGGGCACGCTCGGCATTCTGCAGGAGCCGGATATTATTCTGGATGCGGCAAAGCTGCTGCTGGGAGAATCGGATATCCGTATCCTGATCTTTGGCGGCGGTGCGCTGTATGAGCACGTGAAAAACAGAATCGAGCGGGAGGAGATCAAAAACCTACTGCTCTTTGGGCTATATCCTTCCGAGCGTGTAGCAGAGGTCTATTCCCTTGCGGATGCCGCGCTGGTTCCGCTCAAAAAGGGAACCACGCGTTTTGCTATGCCGAGCAAGACCTGGTCCGCGCTGGCGGCGGGCAGGCCGGTGATCGTCTGCGCCGAACCCGGCAGTGAATGGGCGCGTTCGATCGAGCGCGAGAGTTACGGTGTCTGCGTCACCCCGGGTGAACCGCAGGAGCTTGCGGATGCCATTCTCAGGCTGCATGCGAGCACGGTTCCGCTGGAGGAACTCGGCGCCCGCGCGCGGAGTTACGCCTGCGAACACGCCTCCCGCGCACAGGCAACAAGGGCTTATTTCGACTGGCTGTCGTAAAAGATTTTGGGAGCGCATACATGCGCAAACTGGTAGATTGGGGATTATGGAACATGCTGGATGGGAAAACGCTGCTGATTACCGGCGGCACGGGCAGTTTTGGCAACGCCGTACTGGAGCGGTTTTTACACACGGGCATTCGCGAAATCCGCATCTTCTCGCGGGATGAGAAGAAGCAGGACGATATGCGCCGCCAATATCAAAACGAGAAATTGCGCTTCTTTATCGGTGATGTGCGCGATTTAAGCAGTGTGCAAAACGCAATCTATAACGTGGACTATGTTTTCCATGCCGCGGCGCTGAAACAGGTGCCCAGTTGCGAATTCTTCCCGTTGGAGGCTGTTAAGACCAACGTCTTTGGCACGGATAATGTGCTCGCCGCCGCGATTGGCGCGGGGGTTCGCCGTGTGATCTGCCTCTCCACCGACAAGGCGGCCTACCCAATCAATGCGATGGGCACGAGCAAAGCTATGATGGAGAAGGTTGTCGTCGCCCGCTCTCGCACGGTTGCGCCCGAGCAGACCACCATCTGCTGCACGCGCTATGGAAACGTTATGTGTTCACGCGGGAGCGTGATTCCGCTGTTTGTCGACCAAATCAAGGCGGGTGCGCCGCTGACGGTGACGAATCCCGACATGACGCGTTTTATCATGAGCCTCGAAGAGGCGGTGGAGCTCGTTGCCTATACCTTTGAGCACGGCAACACGGGCGATATTATGGTGCAAAAGGCGCCCGCCTGCACCATCGCCGTACTGGCGGAGGCGGTCAAGCAGCTCTTTGACGCGGAGAATCCCGTACGCACCATTGGCATACGCCATGGGGAAAAGATGTATGAAACACTGCTGACCAACGAGGAATGCGCCCGCGCGGAGGATATGGGGGACTATTTCCGTGTTCCGGCAGACACGCGGGATCTGAATTACGAGAAATATTTCGAGCAGGGCAATGCTTCGCGCAGCAACCTGAGCGAGTTTAACTCCAACAACACGGATCTACTGGATGTGGAGCAGGTGAAGCAGCGGCTCTTGATGCTCCCCTATATTCAGGCGGAGCTTGCAGCCTGGCGTGCGGCGCGGGCATAACAAAACGGCGCATCGACGCGAGCGGACGCGATGGAACCAGACGCAAACAGGGATGGGATTGGCACGAACAGACGGTATGTGGGCACGGGGGATTTGCGCGTATGAAGATTTTAATCACGGGCGCGGAGGGGTTCATCGGGCGCAATCTGATTGCTGCGCTGCAAACGCGGGGTTATGATGATCTGCTGAAGTTTGACGCGGACACGCCGCTGGAACAGCTGGAGCGTGACTGCGCGGAATGCGAGTTTGTGTTTCACCTTGCCGGGGTGAACCGCCCGAAACAACAGGAAGAGTTCATGCAGGGCAATTTCGGGTTTACCGATACACTCTTGCGTCTGCTCATGAAGAACAAAAATCGCTGTCCGGTCATGTTCGCCTCCTCAACGCAGGCGGCGTTGCCAAACTTGTACGGGCGCAGCAAGAAGGCGGGCGAGGAATTGCTCGATCAATATGGGCGCGAGACCGGCGCAAAGGTTTATATCTTCCGCTTCCCCAATGTGTTTGGCAAATGGTCAAAACCCAACTACAACAGCGCAATTGCCACGTTTTGTTATAATATTGCGCACGATTTGCCCATTGTCGTCAATGATGAAAACACTGTGCTCAACCTCGCCTATATCGATGATGTGGCGGAGGCGCTCTGCGACCTGATTGACAACAAGCCTACAATGGAAGGCCCCTATTGCGTGGTGCCGGTGATTCACACGGCAAAACTTGGGGATATCGCAAATCGCATCCGCTCGTTTCGCCGCATCCGCGAGGATAACACCCTGCCGGATATGAGTGAACCGCTGACGCGAAAGCTCTATGCAACCTATCTAAGCTTTCTGCCGGTGATGGAGTTCTCCTATCCGTTGACCATGCACGAGGATGCGCGCGGAAGTTTTACGGAGTTTCTGCGCTCCAGCGCGGGCGGTCAGGTCTCTGTTAATGTCAGCAAGCCCGGCATTGTCAAGGGAAACCACTGGCACCATACCAAGGCGGAGAAGTTCCTCGTCGTCTCCGGCTGCGGCGTCATCAAATTTCGCCGGACGGATATGGACGAAGTGATCGAATATCCCGTCAGCGCGAAGAAGCTCGTCGTTGTTGATATTCCCGTGGGCTATACCCATACCATCGAAAACACCGGAAAGAC
>JAEWYV010000009.1 GCA_023458615.1 Bacillota bacterium | reverse complement strand
ATTGTGCCCGGCATGCCAAAGGGATATTTTGGCGAGAAAAACGGCTGGGATGCGGTGGTGCAGGATATGCGCACCATGCGCGATCTGGTCAAGAAAGACTATCCTGCCATCCCGTTTATCCTCATGGGACATTCAATGGGTTCCTTCCTGGCGCGCACCTATGCTGGACGAACCGGCGGGGATTTTGACGCATTTATCTTTTCCGGCACAGCAGGGTCAAATCCCGTGCTTGCCATCGGGAAGATGATTGCCAAGCGCGAGATCAAGAAAACCGGCGGCAAACTGCCGAGCATGACATTGTTTAAAATGAGCTTTGGCTCGTATAATAAAGCGTTTCAGCCGAACCGTACCCCGAACGACTGGCTCTCCCGCGACGACGCGCATGTTGACGCGTATAATGCGGACGAGAACTGCGGTTTCCCGTTTACCGCGCATGCCATGTATGATGTGTTTACGGGACTTGGCGAAATCTCCAACGAAAAGTGGGCGGCACGCGTGCCGAAACACCCAATTTTAGTGCTATCCGGTGCAATGGACCCCGTTGGCGGCAAGGGCAAAGGCGTAAAGCAGGTGCATCGCTGGCTGGAGAAGACAGGGCATGAGACCGAACTCAAGCTTTACGAAGGCGGGCGGCACGAAATGCTAAACGAGATCAACCGCAAGGATGTTTATAACGATATTCTCCTGTTCATCAACGCTGTTGAAGCGATGGGAGAGTTGAAATGAGTGTACTTGTCTATCGAGACAGCGATACATTGAGCCAGGCGGTGGCTACGCTGCTCGCGGGCTGCATCATTGAGAAACCCAGCAGCGCGCTCGGCTTGGATTGCTCCGCCTCTCTTGCGTCCACCTATCGAAAGCTCGCGGGCATGACGAGCGGCGGGCTGCTAGACTGGGCAACCATCCGCGCATTCAACCTCTATGAACACGTCCGGGCGGATGTTGAGATTCCCGATGAAGCGCACATGCACAACATGCTCTACGACCGCGTCAATATCCTGCCGGAAAATATTTATGCGCCCAGTGCGGAAGCGCACGACTGGAGCGTGCAGTGCAACGACTATGAAAACGCGATTTTAGACATTGGTGGGCTGGATACCGTACTCTGCACCATCGGTGCGGATGGACGCATCGCCTGCAACATGCCGGGCACAGAACTTGCGCCCGTGACGCATGTTGAGCGCACGGAGAGCGGGCGCGTCGTAACGGTTGGAATCTCCACCATCATGTCGGCAAAGCGCGTGATTGCGGTTCTCTCCGGTTATGCGCTCTCCAAGATTGCTCCCCTGGTCATTACTGGGCCTGTGTTGCCAAGCGTGCCGGCAAGCTATCTACAGCTGCACCAAAACGCGATTTTCATGCTTGATGAAGACGCGGCGGAGCACGTATAACGCTCGGATCGTTTGATATGGGGAATGAGAGCATGCCGGAACTCAGCTGGGAGCGCGTGGAGCAGGAGATTGCAAACTGTAATCGGTGCGGGCTATGCCAGCAGAGGCACAGCATCGTATTGGGCGAGGGGAACCGCCATGCGGACATCATGCTCGTTGGCGAAGGTCCGGGGGCGGATGAAGACGCGCAAGGGCGTCCTTTTGTCGGAAAAGCGGGTCAATTACTCGATAAAATGTTTCTTTCGATTGACATGCGGCGCGAAGAACTGTATATTACCAACGTTGTCAAATGCAGACCGCCGGGCAATCGCACCCCTGAAGATGTGGAAGCTGAGGCTTGTCTGCCGATTTTACGGATGCAATATGCGCTCATCAAACCAAAGATTGTTGTCTGTCTTGGCGCAACGGCAACGCGGCATGTCTATGATCACGAAGCGCGTATCACGCGCGTACGCGGGCAATGGATGGAGAAAAACGGAACGCTGTTTCTCCCGACCTATCATCCTGCGGCGTTGCTGCGAGATGAGACGAAGAAGAAAGACGTTTGGGCGGATCTGCAATCAATCGCGCGAACCTATGCCGCAATGAAAAACAAGTAACGTTATCTATCAATACGATACAGCCAAACGAGAGGCGGTATCATGAAAATATAGGAAGGGCATGCAGGAGGACTTATGTCAGGACATTCCAAGTGGGCAAACATTAAAAATAAAAAGGAAAAAACCGATTCCCAACGCGGGAAAATATTCACGAAGATCGGCAGAGAGATTGCCATCGCGGTGAAGGAAGGCGGCGCAGACCCGGCGAATAACAATAAACTGCGCGATGTCATCGCCAAAGCAAAGGCAAACAACATGCCGAACGACAACATCTCGCGTTCCATCAAAAAGGCCGCGGGCGAAGGTTCCTCTGTAAACTACGAAGAGATCGTTTACGAAGGCTATGGCCCGGGCAACACCGCCATTATCGTTGAGGTGGTTACCGATAACCGCAACCGTACAGCGGCGGAGATGCGCCATATCTTTGATAAGAGCGGCGGCAACCTCGGCAACAGCGGTTGCGTTGGTTGGATGTTTGATAAAAAGGGCGTTATCGTCATTGAGCGGACCGCGCTGATGGATGAGGACGAGGTCATGATGCAGGCACTGGACGCAGGCGCGGCGGATTTCGTTGCGCAGGATGACGCGTTTGAAATCTACACCGATCCCAACGGATTCTCCGTTGTGCGCGAGGCGCTGGAAGCAGCTGGATACGAATTTATCTCAGCTGAAGTACAGATGATTCCGCAGAACACGGTCAACATCACCGATGCGGAGACGGTGGATAAAGTGCTCAAGTTCCTGGAACGTCTGGATGACAATGACGATGTTCAGGATTACTATCATAACGGCATCCTGCCCGAGGATGAGGAAGAATAATTCCTGCGCGCCGCAGGATGTTCACACATTGGCTACAACAACGCCTTGCGCTGTCCCGTAGAGGACTGGTTACGCGGTTGCGGGAGAAGAAGCGCATGGTATAAAATAGAACTATCGAAACAAGGAGGCGTAACGTATGGCAGCGGAAATGTCTACAACCCTGGGAAAAATTACGATTGCGGATGATTTGATCGCGAGCATCGCCGGTTATGCGGCGGTTGAAAATGTCGGCATCGTCGGCATGAATGCAAAAAAGGCGAGCGATTCGTTTATCGAGCTGTTCGGAAAAGATAACATGCGCCGCGGCGTCAAGGTTACGATGGTTTCACCCGAAGTGATCGACATCGATCTGTATGTCACTCTCGAGTATGGAGTATCGTTGCCTGCGGTGGCACAGAATGCCAAGAGCAACGTGAAATATCGGGTGGAAGAGATGACGGGACTCGCGGTTCGCGCCGTCAATGTCCACGTCGAGAACATTCGCGTATAACGCAGTTCGGCTCTTGGGATCCGAACATTCGGAGGGTAAATTGGATAAAAATATGAAGATCGGCGGCGCACAGCTGCGCGATATGATTATCGCTGGCGCGGCGCTGCTGGAGAAGAACAAAGCTTCGATTGATGCTTTGAATGTTTTTCCTGTCCCCGATGGCGACACGGGAACCAATATGTCTATGACCATGCAGAGTGCGGTGCACGAGATTCGTGCCCTGCCGGAGCATGCGAACGTAACACAGGTAGCGGATGCGCTGAGCATGGGCGCGCTCAAAGGCGCGCGCGGTAACTCCGGCGTCATCCTGTCCCAGTTGTTCCGTGGCTTCTCTCGCGCGTTTAAGGGCGCGGAGTTTGTCGATGCGGCGTTGCTGTCCCAGGCGCTGACCAAGGGCAGCGAGGCGGCGTATAAGGCCGTTATGAAGCCCAAGGAAGGCACGATTCTGACCGTTTCCCGCGTGATTGCGGAGAACGTTGCAGTTCTGCAGGAGCAGGGCGCAAATGTCTACCGCCTGATGGATGAAATTCTTGCAAGCGGCGAAAAAGCGCTTGCGGATACGCCGAATCTGTTGCCCGTACTCAAAGAAGCGGGCGTTGTAGACTCCGGCGGCAAGGGATTGCTCACCATCTACAAGGGCTTTAAGCTCTCGCTGGACGGCGAAGAAATCGAAAGCTACGAAGAACTGCTGCCGGAAGCACCGGTACAGGAGAGCGCAAATCTCGATAGTTTCTCCGGTGAAAACATCGTATACGGTTATTGTACGGAATTTTTTATCGTTCATCTCTCGCCGGAGACCGATGACAAAGAAATCGAGAGCTTCCGCAACCATCTGGAACGGCTCGGCGATTCCGTCGTCGTTGCAAACGATGCGGATATGATCAAGGTGCATGTGCACTCCAATTCTCCCGGCAAGGTGCTGCAGATGGCGCTGCGCCTCGGCGAACTGGATAAGCTCAAAATCGAGAACATGCGTCAGCAGAATCGTGAACTCATGGCGGAGCGCAAGCGCAACGAAAAAGAATTCGGCCTTCTCGCCGTTAGCACGGGCGAAGGAATTGACGAACTCTTTAAGGCACTCGCGGTTGACGCGCTGATCTCCGGCGGGCAGACGATGAACCCGAGTATCGAATCCATTGCCGCCGCAATCAATAA
>JAEWYV010000008.1 GCA_023458615.1 Bacillota bacterium | reverse complement strand
CATCGCCCCGATATGACCGTTGCCAATCGGCAAGCACTGCAGCCAATTCCGCGCGGGAGAAGTAAACCATATGGTATCGTGTTGCATGTGGATTGTTCCTTCCAGATTGCTTATCTTGACCTTGCTTGGTCAAGAAAGGGGAGGCAGACTGCTCTCCCTCCCCTTTGGCTTGCATGGGTCTGTTCCCTTACCAGGCTGCGTCTTGCGCTGCCGACGCCTGATCTGCTCTGTTCTTGTCAATGTTGCCTAGCATGGTGAGGTCGTCTTCCGATCCTTGGATCACGCTGACGATCTCTTTGCCGATCTCCATCCACTGTGGGTTAACATACTTCACAGCCGTCTGGAGCACGGTGCCCTTTTCGGAATACATATCATAGAATTCCTTCACCGTTCCCGCGTACTTCGGCGTGAGGCCGCTGAAAGGCAGATTCTGGAACTTCGCAACGTTGTCGATCATGTACTGGAGGTTTTCCGGCTGTGCAAGGAACGCGAGATACTGCTTGGCAGCTTCCACATTCGCGGAACCGGAATAGATAAATCTCGTCGGACCAACCGGGTTGACGTTGAGCATCTGGTTGTCGGCCAGCGGGATGACGAAGAATCCGATATCGTCCGCAGTGAGGCCAGCGTTGAGGTCCGCAACCTGCTGCGGCAGACCCTGGTTTGCAACGGTCATGGCGTATTCACCGGAGGCCATCTTGGCGGGCTGGTCTGCATAGACATCCGCCATGTAGTTTTCACCCCAATAGCCCTTGTCCGCCATCTCTTTGATCTGATCGACTGCGGTTTTCATAATCGCACTTGCGGCACAGGTTTTGGTGTTAGTGTTGAGTGCGTCGACCAATCCGGGTTCGGCTTTGTCATATGCCGCGCCCATTTCGGCGAACCAGAGAACATGGTGCCAGCCGTCGGAGACCGGCTCAAAGATCGGCGTCACGCCGGAGGCGAGGATCGCATCGCAAACCGCGGTGAACTCCGCCCAATTGGTCGGAATCGAGAGACCGAGGTTGGAGAAGATCTTCTTGTTGTAAGCAATCGCCCAGACGGCGGAGGTGTCCTGCATCGGTTGGCCATAGACCTTACCATCCGCGGAGACTTCGGCGGCTGCCGTGGCTTCCATCGTAGGAACCCAGCCTTCCGCGCTCAGATCAACCGCGTTCTTGGCAACGTTGAGCGTGGTCACGATATCAAAACGACCCGCCTGCGAGCAGAAGATATCCGTGCACTCACCGGAGTTGAGCTTGGTCTGGAGCAGGTTGGGATACTGGTCAGACGGAACGATCTGATAGTCTACCTTGATTCCGGTCTGCTCTGTGAATTTTTCTGCAAGCGCGAGTTCCGCGTCCTGTACCCAGTCCTGGCTCGCCATAAAGGTGAGTGTGATGTCCTGTTGTGCAGGGGCTTCGGTCGCTTCAGCTACCGCTTCGGTTGCGGCTGCGGCTGGCTCTTCTGTTGCTGCGGGCGCAGGCTGCGCACAAGCAGCAAGCGAGAGCATCATCAGCGCCATGAGCAAGAGAGCAAGTGTTTTCTTCATACGTTCTCCTCCTAAATTTTCCGTTGGTGTTAGATTGACAGATTTTAACAAGGCAAGTTATAATCCCCACGAAGTGTAATTTGATTATAATCACGCCTGAAAATTCTTGGAATGTACAAATCGTTTGGAAATTATGTGTATTTTTCACCCGCTGCATAAGAAAAAGACGATATTCCGCAACACGATCAAAACCAACTTGATCGCGGTCTTCTCTGCGATCATTTTGCTTCCGTTCCTCGCAATGTCGGTCTACTTAATCACACAGGAATCCAGAAAAATCAACTCGCGCACGTTTGCCGCGCTGAATCAAAACTGCGTTTCGGTAGCGGATGCGATGCAGCGTGAAATCGATCAGATGAACATGATCTCCACCGATATCGCCTATTCTTACCTCATCAAAGATTCCTATAGCCAGTATCTCGCGAACCAAAAGGATTATACGTTAACCAAGAGCCTTTACGATTTGTTGGCTACAACAATCGGCCCGAATCGCCCCGTGGATCAGGTCAATATCTTCACCATAGTGGATACCCTCATCGCCGCAGGACTATATTCCAACATCTACAACCGCCCCGTGCAGATTATGCCATGGTATTTGGAGGCAGAGGCTGCCAACGGCAACGAAGTGGTCTGGTACACGGAGTATGACGCGCTACTTGCGCGCTATACGACCGATCCATATGGCAAACTCTTCTTTTCGCTCGTGCGGGAATACTATGACCGAAACAACAACGTTCAGGGGTTTATTGAAGTCAAGAATTCCATTCGCAAGGTGCTTTCGCAGGCCATCGATTATCAGAGCGTTTACGGGGAACAGCTGTTCGTGTTCTCTCGCGACAAGGACGTGATACTGCCTCAGGGTTTGGATTCCGACCAGCCGCTTGTGCAGGCGATTAAAAACCTGACCTCGCCGAATACGTTTGTTTCGGTTTCAAGCGGCGGGCAGCGGGGATACGCGTCGTTTGTTGAACTCAAGTGCGGGATTCGCGTCGTGATCTATATCGATCAGGATGCGCTGTTTATGCCGGTCAACTCCTATATTCGCAGCGTCACGCTGCTTGCGCTTGCCTCGCTCGCGCTTGCAATCCTGCTGGCATATCTGGCTGCAAACAAGATTACGGTGCCGATTCAGCAAATTCACCGGCAGATGCAACAAACAAGCCTCAGCGGCTATATGGATCGCGCACGCCTCAAGACCAATACCATCGAGCTCAACGAATTGTATGACAGTTTTTTGGAAATGCAACATGAGTTGGTAGATAGTTTGAACAAACAATTGCTGCTAAAAAATCAGGAAATGCAGTCTAAAATGCTTGCGCTGCAATCGCAGATGAATCCGCATTTTCTGTTTAACAGCC
>JAEWYV010000007.1 GCA_023458615.1 Bacillota bacterium | reverse complement strand
AGTAGCGTGGTTGGCACCTGCACAAAGCGCACCCCGCGCAGATAGCAGCCCGCCGCAAACCCCGCCATGTCTCCCGTAACGCCGCCGCCGAGCGCGACCACGCAGTCCTTGCGCGTCAATCGCTCTGCGGCAAAAAACTCCAGCATATCCGCAACGGTATGCATGCGCTTGTTGGGCTCTCCTGCGGGAAACACAAACGAACACGCATCATAGCCCGCCTGCGTCAGGCTCGCCTTCAGCGGGTCAAGATAGAGAGACGCAACATTGCTGTCCGTCACCACCGCGAGGCGGCAGTCCCCCAGCGCGGCGCGGATGAGCTGCCCGCTTTTTTGGAGCAGGCCGCTGCCAATCACGACATCGTATCCTTCCCGCACGCGCACGGGGATGACGCGGTATTCCATGCGTTAGTTCCCTCCGGCTGTCGCTTTCTTCTCGCGCCCGTCTTTCAAGAGCGCCTGCAATTGCGCGGCGTCTTTTTTGATCAGCGCGTCGTGGTATTCGTTCAGGTGCGCAATTAAAATCTCCAGTTGCTCGGTTAAATAATCCGCGTCGTCTAAAAAAAGCTCCGTCCACATCGCCTCGTCGAGATGCGCAACGCGCGTCATATCCCGAAAGCTGCCCGCCGAAAATCCGCGCCGCTTCTGTGCCTCCGGTGAGCGGACATAGGCGCTGGACACCAGATGCGCCAGCTGCGAGGTGTAGGCGATGATGCGGTCGTGCTCCTCCGGTGTGGAGAAGGTCAACCCCGCAAAGCCGATATCCGTAAAGAACGCTTTGAGCGTCTCCAGCATGCGCATGTCGGTGTTGGCGTCGGGGGTGAGGATCATAGACGCGCCGGAGAAGAGCTCCTCGCTGGAGTGGACAAACCCGCCGCGTTCGCGCCCCGCCATAGGGTGCCCGCCGATGTAGGCAAAGCCGTATTCCGCCGCAATCGGGGCGATGCTCGCGCAGACATTGCGCTTTACCCCGCAGAGATCGACGACAATCGCGCTCTTTGCGATGTTTTTTGCGTTCTCCCTTACCCAGTTTACCGCCGCCAATGGGCGAATCGCAACCAAAACCAGATCGCAGGCGGGCAAATTCTCGCTCGTCAGCGCGCCGTCCATCGCGCCGCTGAGGCGCGAGAGGGTCATGGTCTCGGCGTCAAGATCAATCCCCCAGACGGTGTGCGCGGTTCGCGTCTTGATGCTCTTTGCCATCGATCCGCCAATGAGGCCGAGTCCGACGATGCCGACGTTCACTTTGTCTCCTCCCCTTCCTTCAGGAAGGCGTGCAGGGCGAGCAGTTTTTTGTTGAGCTTGTCAAATGCCTCGGGGTTGAGGGATTGCGGACCGTCGCTGAGCGCATGCGCGGGGTCGTTGTGCACCTCAATCTGCAGTCCGTCGGCACCCGCCGCGACAGCGGCAATCGCCATTGGCGCAACCAGAGCGTATTTGCCCGTTCCGTGACTGGGGTCTACGATGATGGGCAGGTGCGTTAAGTGCCGCAGCACGGGCACCGCCGCGAGGTCGAGCGTGTTTCGCGTGTAGGTCTCGAAGGTGCGGATGCCGCGCTCGCAGAGGATCACCTGCTCGTTGCCGCTCGCCATGACGTATTCCGCGCTCATGAGCCATTCCTCATAGGTGGAGGAAAGCCCGCGTTTGAGCAGAACCGGCTTGGGCTGCGCGCCGAGAATCTTGAGGAGGTTGAAGTTTTGCATGTTGCGCGCGCCAACCTGAATGATGTCTACGTCGTCAAACAGCGGCAATTGGGAGGCGTCCATCAGTTCGCTGACGATGGGCAGCCCCGTCTCCGCGCGGGCGAGCTTCATGAGCTCCAAGCCCTCCGCGCCCATGCCCTGGAAGGCATAGGGCGAGGTGCGCGGTTTGAAGGCGCCGCCGCGCAGCATGGTGGCTCCGCTGGCCTTGACGGCCTTGGCAACGGTCACAATCTGTTCCTCGGATTCCACCGAGCAGGGCCCCGCCATAATGGTCAGCGTGCCGCCGCCAATCTGCGTGTCCCGCACCTTGATGACGGTGTCCTCGGGGTGAAACTTGCGGTTCGCGTTTTTATAGGGCTCCTGCACGCGTTTGACGTCTTCCACAATGTCCAGCGCGCTGATCAGGTCGATATCCAGTGTGGAGGTATCGCCCACAAGGCCCAGGATCATGTGGCTCGTGCCGAGGCTGGTGTGGATCTGGATGCCCTTGCCAAGCAGCCAGTTTTTCAGGCTCTCCAACTGATCGGGATTGGGATTCGCTTTCAAAATAACAATCATTGTTTTCTCCCTCCGGCTGTAAAAAAACCGCAGCCTGTTTGGCTGCGGTTGCGTTGCGCCCCTTCGCTGACCCCTGTCAGCGCGATGCCCCGTTTTCAGCCAAACCGAATGAAACCTTACCAAAGTAATAGTTGGTAAAGTAAAAGTAACGGTATTCGGCTGCGCGGCAGGTTTGTGTCATATCGGTTCTCTTTCGTTTCGCATTCGCGATTTCTGTCAATTTATCACAATCGCAGCGGAAAAGCAATAGACTTTACCAAAAAAATATATAATATATCGCGTTTTGATCTTGCACGATCATGTTATCATGCGCGAAATATTCCCTGCGGTTACTGTTCGGGAATGACCGCCTCCGGGAACGTCGCCGCGACATCATAGACGCCCGGGTCGCCCGGCTTGCCCGCGTGCTTTTGCATATAGGCTTTCATCTGGGGTGTGCTCTCCAGAATCACGAGCTTGTCGTAGGTTTGAATCTGCCCCATGAACGCCTCGTCGGTAAAATCGCTAACGGAGTCCACCTGCGAGGCAAAGAGGAAATAGCGCCCGACATACGGCAGGTAATAGCTCGAAACCTGATTGTCCGTGTCCGTGGCGTAGAAAAGATAACGCGTGTCGTTGTCCGGCTTTTGCCAGCTGTCGCCAACCATCGCCTCCACCTTCGCGGGCAGGGATTCATCATATGCCTGCTTGATGCTATTCATGCCGTTGAATTCCGAGAGCAGAATCAACGAAGCAAGCAGGGAAAATACCACCGTAGCAATCTGATAGACGTTTTTCGCCGCAAGACTGCGAAACGCGCGATAGTCCCGCCGCTCGCCCTGCTGGTGATAGAACGAATTCTCCACATCAATGGTCAGGCGCATGGAGAGCGCGCCGAGCATAAAGAGGATCATGCTGGAGGCGTAGCGCTCGAATCCGGCGAGCCTAAGCGCCTCGTCCAGCGGCATGGAGAGGATGTACATCCCCAGTATGCCTCCATAGTAAAGCACCACCGCGAGGTCTAGCAGGATGAGCGCTTGCAGCAGTTTCCAGCACTTGTGGAACCCAAACCGCGCAACAAGATAGACCGCCAGCGCCACGACATTGAAGAGCACAAACCCCAGCGTGGTCAGCTGGTTGATCTGCGTCACCGTATAGAGGAACAGCTGTACGATATAGCGAATCTGATCCGGCGTTTTGTCGAGCGTAAAGCTGGACAGCGTCTGGAAATCATAGCTAAACTTGGAGGTATCCGCCGGAAACGCGATGGATGTATGCACATTCCAGAGGATCAGCGGAACGAGCGCAAGCACGATGGTTGCAAGTCCGCCCCAATAGAACGGGCGAAGCTTCGCGTCGTTGTTTTGATACTGAATCGCGCGATAGATCAGGAACACAAACCCGAACAGCGCAAAGAAGATGCCCGTGTTTTTGACGATCACAAGCAGCCCAAGCACGGGCAGGCTGGCTAGACACAGCGTTGAGAATCGGTTTCGCTCGGCGAGCATTACGCCGATGGCCGCAAGCGACAGCGCGGGGAGAAGAAAGTCCACCAGCAGGTTGTTGACCCGAATGCTGATGTTGAAAAACGCCATCAGCGAGCATCCGGTGCCCAGCAGCGCCACCAGCAGAAAGCGCTTTTGATCGCGGATTGCGCCAAAGACCGCATAAAAGCACGCAAAGAGCAGCATTCCCTGCCCCGCCAGCATCACGCCCTCGCTATTGCCAATGATGCGGCAGACATAGTAGAGAAACGAGGAGCTGCCCAGCGGATAGCTCTTAAAGTCGATGATCGCGCTTGCGGCATCGGGGATGCGGTCGGTCACAAGCATGTATTTTACCACAACCGCCCAGTGGGAGAAGTTGTCGTAATGGACAAAGCGCGTATGGATCAGCGAGCCGATGATGACGAGAAACACAGCAACAAACGCGAGGTTGATCGCGCTGAGCGAGGAAACATTATAGGCTAGTTTTATTTTTTTGTTGATCAGAAGCGCAATCAGCAAAACAATGCCGATACCAAAGAGCGCATAGGCCGCATAGAGCAAAACGCCCGCGAGGCCGGCAAAATAGGTCAGCAGCGCGAGCGAGGAAAACACGAAAATATAGCTGGCCCGCGCGGAGATTTTTAAGTAGGCGCGCGCAAAGGCAACATATCCGGCTACGGACAACAGAAACGCGATCAGCCGCAAGATGGTCATCAACATCTCCATATAGGCGCTTCGCTCCTTTTCTCAATCCC
>JAEWYV010000006.1 GCA_023458615.1 Bacillota bacterium | reverse complement strand
TCGGGACGCGTGTCCCGGTTGTGATGCCGATGCGTATTACCGAAGAGCTCACGAATATGCTCAAAAAATATCATCCAATTTGGATCAATACGCATTTTAACCATCCAAACGAGCTTACGCCGGAGGCCGCGCGCGCCTGCGCCGCCATCGTGGATGCGGGCATTCCGCTTGGCAACCAAACCGTGCTTCTGCGTGGCATTAACGACAACGCGGACATCATGAAACGACTCCTGCTTGGGCTAGTCAAAATGCGCGTTCGCCCCTATTATCTCTATCAGTGCGACCTTAGCTGCGGGATCGGACATTTTCGTACACGAGTAGAGACAGGTATTGAGATTATGCATCAACTCACGGGCCATATCTCCGGTTATGCGCTTCCAAAATATGTGATCGACGCGCCGGGCGGAGGCGGAAAAATTCCGCTTGCCTACGACTATGTGCTCAAGAAGGATGATCAGGAGGTCATATTAGAAAACTATCGCGGAGATCGCTATCGTTACCCGCAGCCCGCACAATGACTGCACCGGATAGATAAAAAAGATCGGCGCCTTCCGGCTGCCGATCTTTTTATACTCGTACGATCGTTTTACTTCTTCTGATCGGATGTCTTTTCTTCATCCAACTTTTTGGGCGCGTGCTCGCGTTTTCTTGCGGCTCGGTCCTGGGAATCCAGCGCAACACCAAGCGCAAGGCCTGTGCTGATGCCAATTGCCATCCCCGTAAGCATATTTCCAAAAAAGCTCGAACCCAGCGCAAGCCCAAGACTCAAGCCGATGCTCATATAGATCGCCAGCCAGGCACTCGCCGGGCGTTCCAACTCCCAGCGTATCTGTCCCTCCACGGGGCTCTCTACACGGTAAAACTTGAGTTTGTTGAGGATATGGTTCGCAGCACCATTCTGTTCGTTTGCCAGCACTTGAATGAAGTAAACATTCTCGCGCCCAAATGCCCAGTCGCAGAGTGATTGAATCGCCTCCCCCGCGTATCCATTGGTGCGATACGCGGGAAAGATGTCGTAGGCCATCTCTACGGTCTTATCTGTTTGGACTCCTTGAAACCCAATCAGCCCAACCGATTCTCCAGACTGCCGCAAGGTAACTTCCCACCCGGTATACCAAAGCGCCTGCTCCGAATTCTCAAGTACGCCACGTCGCATTTCGTTGAGTGCGCCGCGCAGCAAATCATCCGTGATTCGCTGTTGCATCGCTTCGAGCTGTTTTCCATTCATCGGGGTTAAAATCAGCCGCTTGGTTTTCAACGGCGTCTGATCGCTGATTCGATAATGATACATGTCATCTCTCTCAGTTCTGTGTATTTTCGCGTTCAAGCAGGAATTTCTCTAAAGCCTTGTCATTCTTAATCTCGATCGCTTTTTCGGGGTATTGAAGAAATACATCTCGATACTCACGTCTCTTTTCTTGTGTTCTTCCTCCGAACAAAATCCACCAAATGAATTCCGCATCCATTCGTTCAAAACAACCGCTCGCCGCACTCTCACGGACTTTTCCCTTATATACGCGGCTTCTGTTGAGTGCACGATAGAGGCAATGGAGTCGCGAATAGTTCAGCCAAATGATTTCATCCGCCTCGCGCAAGCGTTGCTCGCGAAGGAGATACCCGTAATTTCCGTCGATAACCCAACTGGGTTTTGCCAGCTCTTGCTGGACAATCGAGCGTGCTTCACCAGGCTCTCGTTCGTTCCAACCGGGAAGAAAATGCACGCTATCCAAGTAGAGTGGCAAAACGCCAATTTGATCTGCCAGGCGTTTTGCGAGCGTGGATTTCCCAGATCCGCTGTAGCCAATAATTGCGATTTTCATACATTTCCTGCTTGCCATATCGAAACGAATAAGCCGCCCGCCTTGTTCAAGCGGGCGACAAGATCGCGCGTTTACTCGAGGAAATCCTTTAAGCGCTTGCTACGGCTTGGATGGCGAAGTTTTCTGAGCGCCTTTGCCTCAATCTGGCGAATGCGCTCACGGGTTACGTTAAACTCCTTGCCAACCTCCTCCAGCGTGCGCGCTTTGCCGTCGTCGAGGCCATAGCGCAGGCGGAGCACCTTCGCCTCTCTCTGCGTGAGGGAGTTGAGCACGTCCATGAGTTGCTCTTTGAGCAGCGTAACAGCAACCGCCTCGGCAGGCGCGGGTGCGTCGTCATCGGGGATAAAATCGCCAAGGTGGGAGTCGTCCTCCTCGCCGATCGGCGTTTCCAGCGAGACGGGCTCCTGCGCAATCTTGATGATCTCTCGCACCTTTTCCTCGGAGATACCCATCTCTTTTGCAATCTCATCCGGCCGCGGATCGCGTCCGTATTCCTGTACCAGCTGGCGATTGACGCGAATGAGCTTGTTAATCGTTTCCACCATATGCACCGGGATACGAATCGTACGCGCCTGATCCGCAATTGCGCGGGTAATGGCCTGACGAATCCACCAGGTGGCATAGGTTGAGAACTTATAGCCTTTGCGGTAGTCAAACTTCTCAACCGCCTTGATGAGGCCCAGGTTGCCCTCCTGAATCAGGTCTAGAAACAGCATGCCGCGTCCAACGTATCGCTTGGCGATTGAAACCACGAGACGAAGGTTTGCCTCCGCGAGCTGGTGCTTCGCTTCCGGATCGCCGTCCGCCATACGCTGGGCAATCTCAACCTCCTGATTTGCAGTGAGCAACGGAACCTTGCCAATCTCCTTGAGATACATACGCACCGGATCATCGATATTGATGCCTTCTACGGCGGCTAGCGTGGACTCGATTTCGGCGATTTCCTGGTTGATATCCTCCGGCATTTCAACATCTTCCACAATGTCGATGTTGAGCTCTTCCAGATGGTCATAGACCTTCTCAATTTGTTCCTGGTCGAGCTCCAGCTCCTCCAGTGCGTCCATGATCTCCTTATAGGAGAGCATGCCCTTTTGTTTACCGGACTCAATCAGATCATTTAGTTTTTGTGCGCGTGCTTCTTTACCTTCCAACATTGTCGCTCCTTTCAGCTCAAACCCCGCATCCGCTGGTTTAATGTCAGTATCGTTCGAATATATTCCGCCTTCTGAGTCTCTGAAAGCGTAGGATCGTTCAGTTGCTGTTTGATCTGCTCAATCTGCTCAGATAGTCCGCTACGTTCGATCCGGCAGATGCAGTCCCGAACCGCCTTCTCCGGTTCCGTGCAGGGCGCATCGTCCTTGAGCGCATCGCTGACGCGCTCTGCATCCTCCTTCTGCATGCCGCAGAGCAGCAGAGGTATGTTTGGCTCTTCGCCGCGTTGATAGGATAGCAACAACGCCTCTGCAAACTGCCGGATGCTCTCCGAAGCAAATTGCTCATTTAGGTCATGTTCGCTCATGATCTTTGCAGCCACGGGTGACTGCATCATGAGATAGAGCAGCGCATTCTCCGCGCGGATGCGCTCGCTATCCGGCTGTTTCCCGCGTTTCTCAGCGATAAAGACTCGCTCCCGAACACCCTTCATCGGTTGCTGAACATCCGTCTGTCGCGTGCTCGCGCCCTGTGCGCGGAGCGTTTCGAGGGAGAATCCGGTTTTTCTGGAAAGCTCCTGATAATGCCTTTCCCGTTCAACCGGGCTCAGCGTCGCGATAAAACGACAGGCTTCCACCGTATATTGCTCACGCTCAGTCTCGTTTTCCAGAGAATAGTTCCGCGCCATCGCCTCAATTTTAAACGCATTGAGGGAAAGTGCTTCTTCTTTAAGCTTGTCGAATCCCTCTTTACCGTTTTGGCGCACGAACTCGTCCGGGTCTTGTCCGTTAGGAAAGACGATTACACGAACGTTGAGACCCTCCGCCATGAGAATATCCAGTCCTCGTATGGTTGCGTTCTGACCGGCCGCGTCGCCGTCGTAGGCGATGTATACGTTGCTGACGTATCGTTTCAGCAGTCTGGCCTGCTGTTGGGTCAGCGCGGTCCCAAGGCTCGCTACGGCGTTCGTCACCTCGGATTCATATAGGCCAATCACGTCCGTATATCCCTCTACCATGACCAGATCGGTGATCTTCCCGCTCTTTTGCAGGTTCAGTCCATAGAGGTTGTTTCGTTTATTATAGAGCGGCGTATCGCCGGTATTGATGTATTTAGGTTTCTCCTCATTGTTGAGCACGCGTGCGCCAAACCCAACCACCCTGCCGTTTGCGGCAATGA
>JAEWYV010000005.1 GCA_023458615.1 Bacillota bacterium | reverse complement strand
GCGCGCTGGAGATGAGCCAGAACTCGATGCGCCTGAGCTGGAGCGCAGAAGAAGTGGACGAAAAACTCCACACGATCATGAAGAATATTCATGACAACTCTGCCAAGGCGGCGGAAGAAAATGGTCTTGGCTACAACCTCGTCGCGGGCGCGAACATCGCGGGCTTTGCCAAGGTTGCCGATGCTATGATGGCGCAGGGAATGATCTAAAACAGTTTTGTAAATCGTAACAACAGAATCCCATAAACAACCGGGAATCACTTGAGGACAACAAAAGCGCTGGAACTCATCCAGCGCTTTTTCATGCTTCATCGGAAATGCAGAAGTAAATCTATATCAGCTATTTTCAAGTTCCCATTTGATCGATACTGGTGGTCAGGCGCTTGAGGGCGTCATCAATAGAACAGTTTTTTTGTAGAATATCGTCGATGGCGCGATAGATTGCGTGTTCCACATTGGTGATTGGAACAAACACGCCATCGTCGCGCAAAAACGATCTGCGCTGGCGGTTGGTTTCATAGGAACGATAGATGATCGGTAACCAGGGATAATGGTTTGCCAGCTCATCGTTGATGTATACGTTCTCCAACGGGGATTGGCCCTCCAATACGGCGAAATAGTTGCTCATCGCGGGGTCGCAGGTCCAGCGGATAAAGGAAAATGCCTCCTCCTTGCGCTTAGACTCCGGCGGAACGCCGAGCCCCCAACTGCCTAGAACGGAGTAGCCGCCGGGTATGTTCGCATAACCGATCTTTCCGACAATTTTCGACTTTTTATCATTGTTTACGTCCGCAACAAACGACGCAAAACCAACGAGCATGGCAATGTTTCCATTATAAAAATCGGCAACGGTTTGCTCAACGGTGTAGTTGCGCGTACTGGGGTTTGCATAGTCAAACGTTTCGATGAAACTGGAGACGCCCTTTGTGAATGCTGTTGTGTGCGTTGCCGCGCGTCCGGATTCGTCAAACACGCATCCGCCATACGCCCAAACACGGGGCATGAGCTCCGGCATCAGGATTGCTTCGTTGCCGGCGGCAATGGCAGTCCCATACGGGGTTGGCGATGTGGGGTTGAATTTGCGCGAAAAGAAACTGCTGACTACGTTAAACTCAAACCAGGTCTTCGGCACGCGTAGGCGGGTGCGGTATTTCTTTTCAAACTGCTCCTGCAGTTGCTGGTTTTCAAACAAATCTCTTCGATAGAGCAGTAATTGCGGCCCATACATAAACGGGACACCAAAGCACTGCTCGCCTACAATTCCCACCTTTTCCAACAAATTGGGCAAAAAAGCACCCGAATCAAAGGTCTCCGCCTGCGTGAAACTGGTGAGATCGGCAAGTCGCTTGTTCCGCACCAGAGTATCCAGCCACGGGTTGTCATACATAACAACATCAAAATCGGATACCGCTTCCTTGTTCAATAAACGATTGAGCAGAGAACCGTGTTCATTGAGCGTAATGTCTACATTCAGCCCGGTTTTGCGCGTAAAATCCGAATGCGTGCGCAAAATCGCATGCGCATTTGGCGAGTCGAGCAACAGCACCTTTATGGGGCGCGTGCGGTCGAAGTTCGCTGAAAAAAAAGAATCGTTGCGAAACAGCGGTTTGCCGATGATCTTGTCGTGCAGAACGATTTGTTGTTTTTCGAACATCAGCGGACTTTTGATGTTATCCAATAGTAACCGCGCGGCTTTTTTACCCATCCAGTGTGCCGGGCGCATGGTATGCAGCACGCCGTTGCTGGTGACGGATCGACTCCAGTTCTCCTGCCCAAAGGAAACAAAGCGAATGTCGTTATTGACCGATATTCCAAGCAGTGACAGCGCTTGCTCCAGCCCGTTGGTGATGTTACGCGAGGTGGCGATAATCGCATCCGGCTTGTTGCTGCTGAAATATTCTACTCCGGTACGGAATGCTTCCTCCTTTGTGGAGCGTAGATGCCTGAGGTACCGCTCCGCATCCGGCATATCGTTCTCAACATAAAAATCTCGAAACGCGTGCGCAGCCTCCGCCTCACAACTCAGGCTGGCAGGGCCTGCAAACAGCGCGATGGTTTCACAGCCCTCGCGCCGGAGTTCCGATAGCAGATAGCGCGTGGTTTCATAGGTGTCAAACGAGATAAAATTGATATCGGAATTGCCAGGTTTACGGTCTAGAAACACCGTTGGTGTGCGTTTTCCGTGTTCGAAATTACGATAATTGCTTTGGCAGGAAACGACGATGAGACCGCACATATCCTTGCGCATAAAGCCATCCAGAATGGCGATTTCTTCCTCGGGCACATCGTCATGCAAGGCAAGATTGACATAGTAACCAGCCTGCTTGAGATCCCGCTCCAACCCCGCGAGTAAAAAAGAATAGTACTGGTCATAGGTATTTGGCAGGATTACGCCGATCTCCAGATTGTTGTTCATCCGCAGGTTTTTTGCATAGGAGTTTGGCTTGTATCCCAGCTCGTCCACGGCTTGTTGAATCTGCTTCGCCATCTCCGCCGATACCGTTTTTGAACCGTTCATATAGTTGGAGACAGTTCCAACAGAAACGCCCGCATGGCGGGCTACGTCCTTGATTGTGCTCATTCGGAACCTCTTATTAATAGATTCATATATTATAGCAAATCACCTGAAAAAATCAAACTTGAAACAAGTAAATGAAACGATTCAATGAAAATTCTAGCAAAATTCATTGACTATAGCTGGGAGTGATTGTATTTTGATATCACAAGGCGGCACATCAAGTGATTCTAAATTTGTGTTCCTAAATCTGCTTTCATCAGACAAATAATCGGCAGACAGAGTAAAGACGAAATCGGGGTGAAAACATGTCCGACATCTTACTTGAGATGAAAAATATACAGAAATTCTTTCCTGGCGTACATGCGCTGGACAATGCATGCCTGAATGTCCGTGCTGGAGAGGTGCATGCGCTCATCGGTGAAAACGGCGCGGGAAAGTCCACCCTCATGAAGGTGCTCAACGGCATCTACAAAAAGGATGGTGGCGAAATCATCTATAAGGGTGAAGAGATCGAATTGAATGGTCCGCTGGACGCGCAGAAACGCGGCATCGGAATGATCCATCAGGAACTCAACCTGATGCCGCATCTCACCGTTGCGGAGAACATCTATATCGGCAAGGAACCCATGTTCGGCGGCGTTTTTCTCGATCAGAAAAAGGCCAACCAGGCGGCAAAGGAACTGCTTGCCTCCATGCATCTGGATATCGACCCCACGATGCCGGTGAAAAAGCTCACCGTTGCCAAGCAGCAGATGATTGAAATCGCCAAAGCGCTCAACAACAACAGTGAGCTTTTTGTCATGGATGAGCCAACCTCGCCGTTGACCGACACGGAGATTGAGGAACTCTTCCGTTTCATCCGGCAACTACGCGCAGCCGGACGCGGCATTATCTATATTTCGCACCGGCTGGAGGAGCTCTGGCGCATTTCCGACCGGATCACCGTCATGCGGGACGGTCAGTATGTTGGAACCGTGAACACGGCGGACGTAAACCGTCAGGAGATTATCTCCATGATGGTCGGCCGCGTGATCTATGAAGAACCGAAGCAGTGCAGCACCGTGCCGCAGGATTCGCCGGTTGTGCTCGAAGCCAAGCACCTGGTCGCACCAAACGTAAAAGATGTTTCGTTCCAGCTCCGAAAGGGCGAGATATTGGGCTTTGCCGGGCTTGTCGGCGCTGGGCGGACGGAAACCATGCGCGCACTCTTTGGCGCGGATACAAGGGTTTCCGGCGAGGTGTTTGTCAATGGGCAGAAGGTGGAGATTCATTCGCCAAGCGATGCGGTTCGTTGCGGCATTGGCTACCTTTCGGAGGATCGTAAGGCCTTCGGTATAGCGACGGGGCTCTCCGTTCGGGATAACTGCGTTATGGCGGATCTTGAGAATTACTGCGTGGGCCCGATTATGAACGACAAAAAGATCGATGGAGTTGCGCAGGACTATATTCAGAAGATTTCGATCAAGACACCGAGCCTGAGACAGCTGGTCAAAAACCTTTCCGGCGGAAACCAGCAGAAGATCGTCATCGCCAAATGGCTCATCAAAAAATGCGAGGTGCTGATCTTTGACGAACCGACCCGCGGCATCGACGTTGGCGCAAAGAGCGAAATCTACAAGCTCATGAACCAGTTGGTCGAGGACGGGAAGTCGATTATCATGATTTCCTCGGAAATGCCGGAGCTACTGCGTATGTCCGACCGGATCATCGTCATGAGTGAAGGTGCGATTACCGGCGAACTGGATATTTGCGACGCAACCCAGACCAGCGTTATGACGTTTGCAACGATGAATATGTAAGACTTCGGCGTTCCCGAACACCTGTAAAACAATCCGGATAACGCTAGGAATCTTGCCAGAATGAACATGTGAGGATGGAATTATGACGACCAGGAAATTTGACATAACGAAACTGCTTGCGCCAATGGTATTGGTAATCCTGTATGGGTTTTTCTCCGTCTTCGGAAACAACTTTTTTTCTACGGATTATCTGATCAATATTCTCGATGGGTCTTACTATATCGGCTTTATGGCAATCGGTGTAACGTTTGTCATCATCACCGGAGGAATCGACCTTTCGCTTGGCACAACGATGATGTGCGCGGCGCTCATCGGCGGCATGGCCTATAACAGCTGGCATTGGCCAATGGGATGGTGCCTTGCTCTGGTTCTCGTGGTTGCGACGCTGATCGGCCTGCTCAACGGCATCATGGTTGCCTATATGGGGCTTCCGCCGTTCATTGCAACACTCGGTACACAGATGATGGGTATGGGCTTTGGCGCAATTGTAACCAAGGTACAGACCATGCGTTATCCGACCTTCGGCACTGCGGATGGCTGGTTCAAGAATTTCTTTTACAAGACGACCACGGGTTTCCCTGTCGGCGCAATCTGGCTTGCTGCATTCTTCGTCGTTGCGTTGATCATTCTGAATAAAACGCGCTTTGGACGGTATACCTACGCCATCGGCAGTAATGCGGAGGCAGCGCGCTTAAGTGGCATCAAGACCAAGCCGTGGCTTGCCGGCGTATATACCTTCTGCGGGTTCTGCTGCGGCGCAGCCGGCGTATTCTATGCCGCGGTTTACACTTCAATTATTCCAAGCACAGGAAACGGACAGGAACTTCTCGGCATTGCGGGCGTCGTCATCGGCGGCACGTCGATGAGCGGCGGTACGGGCACATTGGTTGGAACCATCATCGGCGTTTTCGTCATGAGCGTACTCAAGCAAGGGCTTATGTCGATGGGGCTCCAGAGCCACTGGCAAACGTTCTTTACCGGCCTTGTCGTCATCGGCGCGGTTCTGCTCGATCAATACCGCGTAAAACAGGGCAACAGAGTCATTCATTAAGCTAGAAGGACCGACAAGAACCAAATAGTCACAAAAAAGGGTTGAAAACCGACCCCCTTGGCTTCGTTTAGCCAATTCCACCCGGCTCCAACGGGTGAACCCGTTGAGATAAATAAAAAAATGGAGGAAACAGACATCATGAAGAAACTGCTCGTTCTCGTATTGACTGTGGCGCTTGTGTTCGGAATGTTCGCATGCGCAGCACCGGCACCCGCGGCAGAAGCAACCGAAGCTCCCGCCGCCGCAACCGAAGCGCCTGCCGCGGCAGCGACCGAAGCCCCCGCAGCAGCCCCCCTTTACATCCCCGTTATCTCCAAAGGCTTCCAGCATAAGTTCTGGCAGACCGTTATGGCGGGCTCCCAGGATGCCGCCGCCAAATATGGCGTAGAAATCACCTTTGACGGCCCGCCGTCCGAGTCCGACATCAGCGTCCAGGTCGACATGCTCAACGCCGCGATGGCGAAGAAGCCCGCCGCCCTGTGCCTTGCGGCTCTCGACACCGAGTCCGTCACCGAACAGCTCCAGGCTTGCAAAGATGCCGGCATCCCGGTCATCGGCTTTGACTCTGGCGTACCGAATGCGCCCGAAGGTTCTATTGTCTCTACCGCTTCGACGGATAACACCGCCGCTGGCGCGCTGGCAGCTGACAAAATGTATGCCATCGAATCCGTTGCCGCAGCCGTTGCCGCCGCAACGAAGGATGCCCCGGTTGTGATCTCCGTGATCAGCCAGGATGCAACCTCCGCCTCCATCACCGGTCGTACAACCGGCTTCGTGGATGAAATGTTCAAGCTCTGCGACGCAGCGCAGCCCGGCCTCGTCTCCGTGACCGGACATGATAAGTGGAACAAGGCCTCCTCCTCTGGCGACACCGCCGTGGAAATCCTCGTCTCCATCGCAGCGACCACCAGCGTAACCGACTGCCAGGCTGCCGCTCAGGCCGTCATCCAGAAGGCACCGGTCGGCGTGTTCTGCACCAACTCCGGTTCCGTTGACGGCATGCTCGCCGCCACCGCCGATGGTTCGGACCTCGATCGTACGAATGGCCGTTATAAGGACATGGTCGTCGTCGGCTTCGACTCCGGCGCAACCCTGCTCAACGCCATCCGCAACCAGTGGTTCTACGGCGCTGTTACACAGGATCCGTACATGATCGGCTACTATGCCGTCGAACTTGCGTACAAGGCGATCCAGGGCGAGAGCATCCCGGCTCTGGTTGACACCGGCTGCCAGTTCTACACCGTGGACAACATGGACGATCCGGACATTGCGAAACTGCTCTACGATTAATTGCTCGGATGAACAACGCGGGGCAGCCCTCACGGGCTGCCCCGCACATCAAACATTCCAAATGAACGCTACTGACGGAGGTTCCCTTCCATGCTGAAAAACATACCCAGTATTCTTTCGCCTGAACTGCTCGCAACGCTCTGCGAAATGGGACATAGCGATGTCATCGTTTTGGGAGATGCCAATTTTCCCGGGAAGCGCTTTGCGCACGAGGGCAACTGCAAATTCCTGCGCGCGGACGGTATCTCAGGCACCGCGCTGTTAGACGCGGTTTTGCAGGTGATTCCGACGGACAGCTATTCGTCCGCGCCCGTGATGCTGATGCAGACGATGGATTGCGACAAGGATCTGGAGATTCCGATTTGGAAGGAATACGAGGCTATCGTATCACGCTATGACCCGCGCGGTAAGAGCGCGGTTGGCTATATGGAGCGCTTTGCGTTTTATGAAGCGGCAAAGAAATCCTATTGCATCGTTCAGACGGGCGAAACGGAGATCTATGCCAATATTATGATTCAAAAGGGAGTCATCAAGTGAGTCAGGGAACATGCCTTCTTGGCATAGACATCGGAACCAGCGCCTGCAAACTGGTAGTCTTTTCCGAAGATGGAAAGGCGCTAGCGAGCCGGACGGTTGCATACCAAACCCAATATCCGCATCCGGGCTTTGTGGAACAAAATCCGGACGATTGGTGGGAGGCGGTCTGCCGCGGCATCCGTGAGATGGTTACCGATGGCGGAATCTCACCAAACAGCATTGCCGCAATCGGCATTGATGGGCAGGGATGGTCCGCCATTGCGATGGACGGCGAAGGCCGGGTGCTAGCGCCGGATCCAATCTGGCTGGACACACGCGCAGAATCGATCTGCGAGGAACTCAATTCCCGCATAGGAGCGGACGCAATCTTTGCGCTGAGCGGAAATCCGCTCAAGGCGCAATATGTGACCGCAAAGATTTTATGGCTGGAACGGCATATGCCTGAGGCCTACCAAAAAACGAAATGGATCTTGCAGTCCAACGGATTTATCGCCTACCGGCTGACCGGAAACGTCAGTATGGATATCAGCCAGGCATACGGGCTGCATAGTTTTGATATGAAAAACGGGCGCATGGATCAAAACATGTGCCGTACGCTCGGGATCAATCCGAGCCTGATTCCGGAACTTTACGCCTGCCATGCAATCGTCGGTCATGTGCAGGAGCAGGCCGCGCGACAAACGGGTCTGCTGGCGGGAACACCGGTCGTTGCCGGAGGGCTGGACGCCGCTTGCAGCACACTTGGCGCGGGGGTGATCCGCGCCGGGCAGACGCAGGAGCAGGGCGGTCAGGCAGGCGGTATGAGCATTTGCATCGATCAATACTGCGCGGATTCGCGGCTTATCTTGGGATATCATGTCGTGCCGGATCATTGGCTGTTGCAGGGTGGCACCACAGGCGGCGGCGGCGCGATGCGGTGGTTTGAGCGCGAATTTGCGGATTTCGAACGTCGGATGGCGCTCGAGAAAGGCGGTTCCTCCTTTGCCTTTCTCGATGCGCTTGCCGAAGGGGTTTCCGCTGGGAGCGATGGTGTGGTGTTCCTGCCGTATCTGGCAGGGGAGCGCTCGCCGATTTGGGATAGCGACGCACAGGGCGTGTTCTTTGGACTGGATTACAGCAAAACGCGCGGGCATATGGTTCGCGCATTGATGGAGGGCGTTGGCTATTCGCTGCGCCATAATCTGGAGATTGCCGAATCCGTCGGCGCAAGGATTGAGACCCTGCGCGCAACAGGCGGCAGCGCAAACTCCCGCCTATGGACGCAGATTAAGGCCGACATCACCGGCAAGGACATCGAGGTGCCGGAGTCCGATCTGGCAACGCCGCTGGGTGCGGCGATTCTCGCGGGCGTTGGCGTTGGCGTGTATGGCAGTTTTGAAGAAGCGGTGAACCGTACCGTGCAGGTGAAGCGCACCCAACGGCACGACGACGCAGACCAAAGCGCATACGACGCGGGCTATACCATCTATCGCAAGCTCTATGAGCAGTTGAAGGATATTATGAAGGAATCCAGGAGGCAGGGCGCGTGAAAGCAGCCGTATTGACACAGAATAAGACCATTGTTTATCAGGACATTGAACTGCCGTCGATGCAGGCGGATAGCGTGCTCGTTCGCGTTGCCGCTTCCGGCATTTGCGG
Organism: Bacillota bacterium; assembly: GCA_023458615.1. GTDB lineage: Bacteria > Bacillota > Clostridia > Christensenellales > CAG-138 > UBA7703. The sequence goes on along the minus strand of JAEWYV010000005.1, from coordinate 7,782 downwards.
TTCGGATATTCCGCGATTTTTCCACAACGGCGTACATTTTTATCCCATCGTGTTGGGACATGAGTTTTCCGGCGAGGTGGTGGAGGTTGGTTCGGGCGTGACCCGCGTTCGCGTGGGGGATCGCGTCTCCGGCGCACCTCTTCTGCCCTGCATGAAATGCGCGGATTGCCAAAAGGGCGATTACTCGCTCTGTAAACACTACTCTTTCATCGGCTCTAGGCAACAGGGGAGCAATGCGGAATATATCGTCATTCCGGAGCGCAACGCCGTTGTGTTCGATCCTAAGACTTCTTTTGAGCAGGGCGCGATGTTTGAACCCTCCACCGTTGCGCTGCACGGCGTTTTACAGTGCGACTACAAAGGCGGCGGAAGCGTCGCGATTCTCGGCGGCGGCACGATTGGTGTTTTCACGATGCAATGGGCGCGTCTCTTGGGCGCAAAGAGCATCGCAGTGTTCGATATCAGCCCGGAGCGGTTGGCGCTTGCAAAGCGCATGGGCGCGGATGCGGTGTTTGACACGCGGGAAGCCGGATTTTTAGACGCGGCAAAGGAATTTTCGCGCGGCGGATTCGACTATGTATTTGAGACCGCAGGTGCCGCGCCGACCATGAAGATGGCGTTTGTGCTCGCCGCGAACAAGGCGCATGTTTGCTTTATCGGTACCCCGCATGTGGACTTGACCTATACCCCTGCCGAGTGGGAAAACATGAACCGCAAGGAGTTTCGCCTGACCGGTTCCTGGATGAGCTACAGCGCGCCATTCCCCGGAAAGGAATGGACGATGACGGCGGAGTATTATGCCGACGGCAGGCTTAAGTTTGACGAAGCATTCATCGGCGGACGGTACCCCATGTCCAAGGCGCAGGATGCGTTTTTACTCTTCGAAACGCCTGGCGCGGTATCGGGCAAAATTTTGTTGATGAACGAGCCATATTGTTCAAGTGACGCGCGCTGAAAAAGGCTGCGCAAACGATAAAAAATTCTGAATATTGCAGGAGGCAAACCATGGAAAAGATCAATCCATACCTAGTTCCCAAGCGTAAACTCTATGATGGTTCTTTCATGCCGGCAATCGGCATGGGCACATTCGGGTCCGATCGGTTCAACGCCGAGCAGGTCAGCGCGGCGGTTGCCGGAGCCATCGAGGTCGGTTATCGGATGTTTGACTGCGCGGCGGTCTATGGCAACGATGACCTGATCGGCAAGGTGTTTCAGGCGGCGTTTGACAAGGGAACGGTTAAGCGCGAGGAACTGTTTATCACCACCAAGGTCTGGAACAATATGCACGGACAGGGCGACGTACTGCTTTCCTGCGCAAAGAGTCTAAGAGACCTGCATCTGAACTATATCGACCTGTTCTTCATCCACTGGCCATTTGCCAACTATCATGCGCCGGGATGCGACGGAGATGCCCGCAATCCCGACAGCACGCCGTTCTCCGTGGATGCGTTTATGGCGACCTGGCGGCAGTGTGAGCGGCTTGTGGATATGGGGCTTGTGAAATACATCGGCATGTCCAGCATGACGATTCCGAAGCTGGAGGCGGTGCTTCCGCTCTGCCGCATCAAGCCCGCGGCAATCGAGATGGAGCTGCACCCGAGCTTTCAGCAGCCGGAGTTGTTTGACTATATTCTCAAACACGACATCCAGCCCATCGGATTCTGCCCCATCGGTTCGCCGACACGCCCGGATCGCGACAAGACGCCGGATGACGTAGTGGATATCCAGATGCCTGAGGTGGTGGAGATTGCCAAGGCGCACGGCGTACATCCCGCGGTTATCTGCATCAAGTGGGCCGCTCAGCGCGGACAGACGCCGATTCCGTTTTCGATCTACGAGAACGAATATACGAGCAACCTCAAGTGCATCACGGAAGATCCGCTCACCGATGCCGAGATGGAATCCATCCGTCGCGCGGACAAGGGTTGCCGCCTCATCAAGGGACAGGTGTTCCTCTGGCCGGGCGCGAAGGATTGGCACGACCTCTGGGACGAGGATGGGACTATTACGAAGTAAAGTATGGATGCAAAACAATATTTTTTAAATCTGGTACAACGACAAAAATCCGGTTTTGATGACGGAATTTGCAGCATATGCAGCGCCAACGCATTTGTCATCGAAGCGGCGATGGAGTTCGGCCTCTCCCGCGGATGCGCGGTGCTCATTGAGGCCACCGCAAATCAGGTGAATCAATACGGCGGATATACCGGCATGCAGCCCAAGGATTTCGCGGCCTATGTGCGTTCGCTTGCCAAGAAGGTTGGCCTGCCGGAAGAGCAGTTGATCCTCGGCGGAGATCACCTCGGCCCGCTGACCTGGAGCAACGAGCCGGAGGCAGAGGCTATGGCGAAGGCGGAGGTGCTCATCGACGCGTTTGTGCGCGCAGGCTTTCGCAAGATCCATCTGGACACCAGCATGCGCCTCAAGGACGACCCGACCGACCAGCCGCTGACGGACGAGACCATCGCCAAGCGTGCGGCGCGGCTCTGCGCGGTTGCCGAGTGCGCGGCTGAGAAGGGCACGGAACCGATCTATGTGGTCGGCAGCGAGGTGCCTGTTCCCGGCGGCGCAACCGAAAACGAAGACGCGCTCGCCGTCACACCGCCAGAGAATCTGGACGCGACGATTGCTGCGTTTCGCGCGGCGTTTCACGAACAGGGACTGGACGAAGCATTCCAGCGCGTCATTGCGGTTGTCGTGCAGCCGGGCGTGGAGTTTGCGGATAACACCATCATCACCTACAACGCGGAAAACGCAGCGCGCCTGACGAACCACGCAAAGACGCTGCCGTTCATTCTAGAGGGGCACTCAACGGACTATCAGCCGACGAACGCACTCGCCGCGATGCGCAAGGACGGCATCGCCATCCTGAAGGTTGGGCCTGCGTTGACATTTGCCTTGCGTGAGGCACTGTATGCGCTGGAAGGCATGGAGAAGGATCTCTACGCCTATTCTCCCGCCGGCGGATATTCGCGTTTCTCGGATGTGCTGGAGCAAAAGCTCATGCAGCAACCGAAATATTGGGAGCGCTACTATCACGGCAGCGAGGGCGATCTTGCCTTTGCGCGCAGATACAGCCTCTCCGACCGCTGCCGCTATTATCTGGAAGATGAGACCATCAAGGACTCCATCCAGCGGTTGGTTTCCAATATCAACGCAAAATCCATTCCGTTTGGACTCATGAGCCAGTATTTTCCCGCGCAGAAAGAGGCGATTCTCGCGCACAAGGGTCCGGTGGATGCGCAGTGGCTTATTAAGGAGCGCATTCGCGACGTGATCAAAACCTACTATTAAATCCTTTGGGATTCTTCTCCGGTTAAGCACGCCAAGATGCAATTGCTCTTCGGTGTGCTTCGCCGTTGAAAAGAGAGGAGCAAATGATATGGCTTTAATCGATACGAGAGATATGCTAAAAAAGGCACAGGATGGCGGCTATGCCATCGGTGCCTTCAACACCGAAAACATGGAGATCATGCAAGCGGTGTTTGAGGCGGCGGAGGAGACACAATCCCCGTTTATTTTGCAAACAACACCTTCTATGCTCAAATACGCCTCACCCGAGGTATTCTTTGGCATGGCGCGCGGGCTTTCGCTCGCTTCCAGTGTGCCCGTTGCGCTGCATCTGGATCATGGAAACTCGTTTGCTGCGGCTGCAAAATGCCTCCGCGCAGGGTACACCTCCATAATGATCGATGGCTCGAAGCTCGGCTTTGAAGAGAATATCGATCTATCAAAGCGCGTGGTGGATATGTGCGCGCCCTGCTCGGTGCCCGTTGAGGCGGAGCTGGGCAAGGTTGGCGGCAAGGAGGAAGAGGTCGTGACCACGGACCCCGGTTACACCGACCCCGCCGAGGCAGAGGAGTTTTGCAAAAGAACCGGCATTTCGTCTCTGGCGGTTGCAATCGGCACTGCGCATGGTTTCTACAAGGGTAAGCCGGTGCTCGACCTTAAGCGCCTTGGCGAAATCCGCCAGCGCGTGGAGATTCCGCTGGTGCTGCATGGTGCCTCGGGGCTTACGGATGAGGATGTGCAAAACTGCGTACGGCTTGGCATCTGCAAGGTAAATTTCGCAACCGAATTGAGAAACGCCTATACCGAGGGTGTGAAGGACACACTCGCGCAAAACCCCGACCTGTTTGACCCGAAGGAGTTTGGCAAGGTTGGACGCGCGCGGGTAAAGGCGCTTGTCATGCAACGAATGATTGTCTGCGGCGCGGCGGGGAAAGCGCGCGCGTAAGCGCGGGCGCACCGTCATGCAACAACCGAACCGGGTTTCAATTATCATTAAGCGGCTGAGCGGCATTCCGGCGGGAATGATCCTTCTGCCGCTTTTGCTTGGCTCGCTGGTCAATACGCTTACCCCAAATGCGCTCTCCATCGGCTCCTATACAACCGCGCTATTCTCGTCGGCAGGTGCCGCCCCGCTGATGGCTTTGCAGTTATTTTGCATCGGGGCGCAGGTTCGGCTCAAAAGTTTGGGCCTGGTGATCCGGCGCGGCGGCGTGCTGCTGCTCTCGCGCGCTGCCGCCGGATTTATTGTTGCGCTCCTATTTCGCCTGTTGGCGCTGGATGGGATGATTGCGGGCATCAGCGCGCTTGCTGCCGTTGCGGCGGTCTCCAACACCAACGGGAGTATCTTTATTGCGACCATGTCTCTGCTCAAACGCGAGGACTACGCCGCCGCAGCGCCCGTGCTTGCGCTCTCCAACGGGCCGCTGCTGACGCTGCTGATCCTCGGCGCAAGCGGTGTTAGCACATTTTCCCTCCTGCCGTTGCTTGCGTTGACATTGCCGATGCTGCTGGGGGTGTTGTTGGGGAATGTGAGCCGAAAGGCGGCGGATTTTCTCGCTCCCGGTGTCGCGTTGACGTTGCCGTTCATCGGCTTTGCGCTTGGCGCGGGGATTGACCTAAGGCAACTTTGGCTCGGTGGTGTTTCTGGGCTATTGCTGGCGCTTTTTTCGCTTGTCATTGGCGGGGCTATCGCCTGGCTGTTTGATCGGACGCTCAATCGGGAGAATGGCGCGGCAGGCATTGCAGCGAGCGCGACGGGCGCAAACGCAATTGCCGTCCCCGCCGCAATCGCGCTGGCAAATCCGGTTTGGCAGAACGCGGCAGGTACAGCAACCGCGCAAATCGGCGTTGCGGTCATCGTCGGCGCTATTCTGGTTCCGCTGCTGGCACAGAGGCTCAACCGAGTATCAAAAGGAAACTAATTTTTCGTCAATAGAACTCTGACCAGAAGTTGGTTTTGTTTCTCCGTTTGGTTTTCTCAAAGTGTAGATTCTAAATACGCAAAAAAATCTTTACGAAAACGGAATCCTATGGCAAATTAGGTAGTGGGCGTATTACGGCGAGAGATTCAATCGCATCCGCTTGTCATAGGCGCAATGCCCTTAAGAGCATCTACACAAAAACCGATCGGAGAAACGTATGGTTCCACTGATTATTGTTTTGATATTGGCGTTGGTTGCGGCAGTCGCGTTGCTCATCAGCCTGATTACCGGCGCAGTGTTGTTTGTTGCGCATACGCGGCAAAAGCAAACCGCCAAACAGGTCAATCGCTTCCGCAGGGCGCTTACTACCTTGCTTACCGCAGTGTTCCTGAGTGCGGCAGTGGTCACAGCCTCGCAGCTCACCGCTTCCACGCCAAAGATTGTGGACGAGGCGGGGATCACGGTCAGCGACAGCATTGCCGAGCTGGAGCGCGTCACGCTCAACGGGCGAACGGAATGGATCAGCATTCGCGGGTGGGATCGGAGCAACCCCGTTCTATTGTTTCTCGCGGGAGGCCCCGGCGGAACGCAGATGGCGGCGGTTCGGTATGAGCTAGGCGAGCTCGAAAAACACTTCGTCGTCGTCAATTGGGATCAACCGGGCGCGGGGAAGTCCTATTATGCGGAACGGACGAAAAAAATCACGGTTGACACCTATCTTCAGGATGGCTATGCCTTGACAGAATACCTGAAGGATCGATTCCAACAGGAGAAAATTTATCTGATCGGCGAATCTTGGGGCAGCGCGCTGGGGATATTTCTGATTGCGCGCAATCCGGAATCGTACCATGCGTTTATCGGCACTGCACAGATGATCGACTTTGCGGAAACCGAACGTTTGGACTACGCAAAAGCGATGGAGCTCGCCAAATCACGCGGCGATGAAAGGGTGGTTCAGCAGTTGGTTGAAAACGGTCCTCCGGTCTACTACGGCAACGAGGTTACCTGGAAAAGCGCCGCCTACCTCAACTATTTAAGCACCGAAATGGCGAGGAATCCGGAGATTCACAACGCGGGATACAACACATTTCGCGACATGGGCGCGCGTGAGTATGGCGTGCTGGATCAAATCAACTATGCACGCGGGGTGATCAATACCTTCAATCAGGTGTATCAGCAGCTGTATGAGATTGATCTGCGCTCGGACTACGCAAAGCTCGACATTCCCGTATTTTTCTTTTTGGGGCGTCATGACGTAAACGCGCCCGTAGAGCTAGTGGAGGAATACGCCGATCTGCTGGATGCGCCAAAGAAACAGATCGTGTGGTTTGAGCATTCGGGGCACAGTCCCTGGATCAACGAGCGGGATTTTTTTGTGCAGGACGTCTTGACTGTATTCTTAGAAGATGGGACTAAGTAGAAAATCAAATATATGCTATGAAAATCAAAAGTGCCGGACACGCTGAAATGCGTACCCGGCATTGTTACTCTATTCGAGCGATCAATCAAGTTGGGGCTGGAGATTTCTTTATAGTAAATCCTCTTTGTAAACCAACGGCCACTCCTTGCGGAGGCTGTCCAACATCTGCGCAATTCTCAGCGTTTCATCCAGCGGCATCTCCGGCGCTTCCTTAAGCCCGTTTAAGAAATGCTGTTGCACTGCCGCAGCTTCAAACTGAAAGCCGGAGGAAGGATACGGCTGATTAAACACATCGCGATCCGTCGAGATTCCGGTATCCGTATTTCCCCAGGGAGCATACTCCGCGTGATCGGGATGCCACCATCCCTCGCCGAGCAACACGGAGCCCTTGGTTCCGCCGATAAACACGCTATTGTTGAGCTTGATTCCGATTCCGTCGGAGGCAACAGCGATGCGCCCGTCCGCATAGGTAAAGGTGAACGTGTTATATTCGTCCACACCGTTCTCGATATAGGCGGATGTGGTCAATTTGACCGGGTCTGCCCCAAACATGGCAAAAATCATTGCGAGCGGATAGATGCCGACATCCAGCAGCGCGCCGCCCGCCATATCATGCTGAAAACGCCACTGATGCTTGTTTCCGCTGCCGTCATAGCCAAAGGCGGCCTGAATCATCTGCGGCTGACCAATGCGTCCGGAACGTACCCATTCCAGCGCTTTTTGAAACGCCGGGAAAAAGCGCGTCCACATGCCTTCCATAAAGAAGACATTCTTTTCCCGTGCTTTGGCGATCATTTTCTCTGTCTGTGCCGCATTTACACCCAGCGGCTTTTCACAGATAACCGCAAACCCCGCCTCCAAAAACAGCATGACGTTTTCATAATGCTGCGGGTGCGGTGTGCCGATGTAGATGATATCAAGCTCGCTATCCTGAGCCATAGCTTCATAACTGCCATAGTGCATCGGGATATCGAACGCTTTGGCAAACGTCTTCGCGCTGTCCATGTTGCGCGAGGCCACGGCGGCTATCTGCGCATGCTCCACCTGTTGTAATCCCTGCGCGAATTGGGTGGAGATATTGCCGGTTCCAACGATTCCCCATTTCACCTGCTTCATGTACAACCTCCTAAAACATATACTTTGATCAGA
>JAEWYV010000004.1 GCA_023458615.1 Bacillota bacterium | reverse complement strand
CCAAACTGCGCGGTTGCGAACATGGCAAGCAGCAGCAGCGCCTCTTTGTTGAGCGCGCTGAAGTGAAACGACATGCCGATTCCAAACGAAAACATCAAAATAAGATATTGACCAACCGTATAGGAGCCGGGCGCGGAGCGTACCTTCTTAATGAAAGAAAAGCCAATGCCCAGGGTCGTCACAACCAGCATGATGATGACCACGTCCAGCTTGCCCGTAATGAGCAGCGCAAGCCCCGCCGCAATGGCAAGCGAGAGAATTGCGAGCAGCACAACAGGCACGTGCCGCACGATGGTCTTGAGCGTAAACGGCTCTTTGTCCGGAACAAAGCTCTTTTCCAGCTGGGCGATATAGTTCGCGTCCGCAGTTGCATCCGCCTTAGCAAACGGCTTGAGAAACTTTCGCGCAAAGCGCGGCATCACGGAGATCAACAGCAGAAAATACACGCCGCCGACCACCACATCCGACGCGTTTGCCAGCACGATATGCGAATCGCTGACATTCAGCGCCGCGCCGATAGCCATCAGATTCGGCGTTCCGCCCGTGTAGAGCCCGATCATCATGCCCGCATATTTATACGCTTCCGGTATGACATTACGAAAGAGAAAATAGGTCGCGCTCGCCACAAGCGTAACCGCGATGGCAACGAGGATAAACGAGTTGAGCATGGGCTTGGCGAGGCGTTTGACGCCGGAGAGATCCGCCGAAAACAGGATCAGCGGAATTGCGATTGGAACGAGTATTTCAGATATACTCATGGCGATTTTGGTATCGGGAATGATCAAGCTCACTAAGATTCCGCCCGCATAACAGAGAAACACAGGACCCAGCATACCAAGAATCTTAACCCGTTTGGAGAGAGAAACCATCAACCGCGGCCCAAAGGCCATGATGAGCACCACAAGAATCTTCCATACTATCGCCATACCGATCTTCACCCCGATTCTTTTGCTTAACAACATTATGTGATTTGTTGCTTGATTATATCATGCAGGCTTTGGTCAATCAAACGCGGTATTACTAAATATGTAGAAAAAGCCGGCGGTTTCCCGCCGGCTTGCAAACGTTTTGATTGAATTTTACTTTAGTATTTCTGGATTTTGAGATTGCCGCTGACCGTATTGCAGCGGAAGTTTGCGCTTCCGTCGCCAACGGTGACGCGATCGCTGCCAATGGTTCCGGGGAAATCACAGCTGATCGATCCGCTGACCGAATCGAGGCTTGCGGTGAAGCTCGCGCTCTCCGGCAAAGCGATGACGATGTTTCCACTCACGCCGTCTACCTCGATCTTATCGGGCAGAATCATGCAGTTCAGGCGCGTTTCACCGGAGACGGTGTCTACATCAATCCGCGCAAATTCGCCGGTGAGCTGGACGCTGCCGCTCACGTTATCCACGCTGACGCTCATCGCTTTGGTGTTCTCCGTAACCACAGCGCCGCTCGTGGTGTCCATCTCCAGATCGTCCGTGGTCACATCGATGCAGGTGATCTTACCGGAGACGGTGTCCATCTCGGTCTTGGTTCCGTAAACGCCTGTCAAATTGATGTCCGCGGAAACGGAATCAACCTCAACATCCTTGAGCTGACCGATCAGGGAAGCAGGAACTTCCATGGTCAGATCTTTGGCGGGCATGTTCGCATCCAGGCTAAACCAGTTGAAGATATTGTCGAGATCCTGGCAATAGCGGATCTGAAGCGTGCCACTGTCCGAAACGCTGTAGCGCATCTTCTGGCGATCCGTCAGGCTGCGATAGGACGATTCGTGAAACACGATTTCGTCTCCGCTGCCGACGACAAGATTCACACTGCCCGCAACCCAGTCAATCTTAATCTTCTGCACCGACGCGGCAGAGACCTTTGCTTCGTCCGAAACGATAATCTCATTGGAGTCTACATCCATACCGCCGGACGTATAGGTTGCGCGTTCTACGATGTTGTTCACCCAGCCGCCATCCCAGCCAAGGCGGCTGAAGATATTGTTGCCGGTGAGCAGTACGACCAGGATTGCGGTGAGCAGCACCGCGATGACAAGGCCGATGATGATTCGAATGATACCTGCTGTACGCATGGTTAATTGTCCCCCTTATTGTTTGAGCATGAAAATGCCGCGGATCATGGAGGCAATGGCAGCCGCGATCAAGAAAATGATCCAGGTAATGTGCCAGGCTCCTGTCGTAAAGCTCACAATGATGTAGGCGCAGACCGCAATGAGCCAGAACGAACCGATGATTGCATCCACTGCCTTGTTCTTCTGCTTGCCGTTTTCCTTCCATTCTTTAAACTGCTCCACCATGGTGTCGTCCGTCTTGACGTAGCGCTCGCGCGTCACACCGTTGTAGATGAGCAGAGCGGTTGCAACCGCGATGAACAGGAAGAGCATCATGATGCCCATTTCACTCTGAATCACGATGACCGGCACGGGGCAGAGGATATAAAGCGCAATCGCAACGGCCGTGATGATGGCAGAGCGTTTTCTGCTCTTCTCACTTTCCATGTGTTTTTCTCCGCTCAGGCCCGAAATCAGGCTATCTACATCGCCAATGCTCGCAATAGCAATGTTATAGGCGGATTCTTCGTTCTTTCCCTCTGCAATCAAGTCGTTATACTTGTCGGTGAGGTTTTGAAACATTTCTTCTTTGAGTTCTACCGCGCGAACTGTCGAGGGCGCGTTCGCGAACAGATCTTCAATATAGCGTCTTAGTTTCTCGTTCATTTGGATACCCCTTCTTCTCCTACTGCCAATAATTTGTCAATCACTGCTTCCGCAGTTTCCCATTCCTTTTTCCGCAGCCGATAGGATTCCTTCCCCAGATCGGTGATGGAGTAATATCTGCGCCGCGCGCCGGTCGTTTCGTCCCCCCAGTACGAAACGATACAGCCCGCGTCCTCAAGTCTGCGAAATGCTGTATACAGCGTCGCTTCCTTGAGCTCAAACCGTCCCCCCGTCAGGTTTAAGATTGCCTTGTTGACCATGTAACCATAGCCATCACCTTTCATCAACTGCGCCAGGATGATCGTTTCCGTGTTCCCACGGATCAGTTCCGATGCAACGGACATGGCGCACCTCCTCTCCGTTTGC
>JAEWYV010000003.1 GCA_023458615.1 Bacillota bacterium | reverse complement strand
AACGACTATGATGGAACGATATACAGACGAAACCTGGCGCCAGTCCATGCGCATCAAGCTGGACTTTAACAACATGATGTCCGATCAGCTCGGCAACCGCGGACTTTACCGCCGCGAGCTGGAGGTTATGCAGGCCCAGATGGACAGCGCGGTTGGCAGCATGCGCGCTAAGCGCCCGATCATGCGCTGGCGTGAACTGCCCTACAATCAGGATGAAATCGTAAAGTCCATCTTGGCGGATGCGGCTGAGATTCGTGAGAAGTTTGACGACTTTGTTGTGCTCGGCATCGGCGGCAGCGCACTCGGCCCCACCGCCGTGCAGCAGGCGCTTAACCACCTTCACTACAACGATCTGCCGCGCGAAAAGCGCAATGGTCCCCGTCTGTTTGTAGAGGATAACATCGATCCGGAGCGCATGGCCGCGCTGCTGGATGTCATCGACGTAGAGAAAACCTGCTTCAACGTCATCAGCAAATCCGGCGGTACCTCCGAAACCATGAGCCAGTTGCTGATCATCTCCTCTCTGCTACATGAGAAACTTGGCGCGGATATCAGCACGCACCTGATCGCCACAACGGACGAAACCAAGGGCAATCTCATCAAGATTGCCAAGTCGGAAAATCTCAAAACCTACTATATTCCCGAAGGCGTTGGCGGCCGTTTCTCCGAGCTCTGCCCCGTGGGTCTACTTGCGGCGGCAGTCTGCGGCATCAATATCCGCGAGCTGCTCGCGGGTGCGGCATTTATGGATGCGATCTGCGATTCCCAGCGCGACGTTTGGAAAAATCCGGCCTATATGCTCGCGAGCCTTCAAGTTGCCAGCATGAAACGCGGTTGTAACATCAGCGTCATGATGCCGTATGCGGATTCGCTGCGCTATATGGCGGACTGGTATGCCCAGCTCTGGGCGGAGTCCCTCGGCAAGCGGGTGGACTGGGACGGCAACGTCGTCAACGCAGGACAAACGCCGGTCAAGAGCCTCGGCGTTACCGACCAGCATTCTCAGGTGCAGCTCTATACCGAAGGCCCGTTTGACAAGGTGCTGACCTTCCTCGCCGTGGATCGCTATCGCTGCGAAACCATGATCAGCGACGGATATTTTGATGTGCCGGATGTCTCCTTCCTCTGCGGACACACGCAGAATGAACTGATCGCCGCCGAACTCAAGGCGACGGAGTATGCCGTCAGCAAGAGCGGGCATCTCAACCACACCATCGTGCTGCCGGAAGTGAACGCCTTCACCGTCGGTCAGTTGCTGTTTCTCTTTGAGATGGCGACCGCGTTTGCGGGCGAGCTTCTCAACATCAATGCTTTTGATCAGCCTGGCGTGGAAGAGGGCAAGAAGGCGACCTACGCCCTGCTCGGTAAAAACGGATATGACGAGAAGCGCGCGGAGCTTGCCGGAATTCCCGAGAAAAACGACAAATACATTATCTAAATAGATGTTGCAGATTCGCCCGCTAACCGCGGAGGACAAACAACAAGCAAAGGAAATTTGGGAGTTGCGTTTTCACGACTCCCTTTCCTTTATCGATTGGTTTTTTGCCGAACGATACGCGCCGGAAACCTCCTTTTGCGCGGAGGAGAGCGGGCGTATCATCAGCATTGCGCACGGAAGCGTGATGCAGTTGCGTGTCCGCAACAGTGTCTTCCCCGCAATGATGATCTCCGGCGTGGCGACGCTGCCCGGCTACGAAGGGCGCGGTTTGATGAAGCAGGTGCTGTTCGCGCTCTTTTCCGAGTGTCGAAAGCGCAACATCCCGCTGGCTTTTCATAAGCCCTCGCATTTTTCTATCTATCGCGCCGTGGGCGAGTTCCCCTGCTACGATGCCCTGTTTCACACGCGCGTAACTGCGCCAAATCAGCCGGTGGTTTGGGATGCGTTGCCGCAGGCAGGCGAACTCCTTCGCATCTATGAAGCGGCGACTGCGCACTATAGCGGTTGCGTGATCCGCTCTTTGAGCGATATGGAGAAGCGAGTTCGCGATCTCACCGTAGATGGTACACGTTTTTTGCTCCATCGCACCGGCGGCATTGCGGATGGTTACCTCTTTGCTTCCGAAGAAGAGGACGGTTCACTCTATTGTGAGGAGGCGCTTGCAAACTCTCCTACTGCTTATGAAGCGCTTGTCTCCCGCCTCCCCCACGGCTCCGTGGTCAAGCTTCCGCCGGATGTCCCGCTCTCCGGTCAGCTTGCGCCCTGGGGTGTGATGATTCCCGTAGACGTCCCCTATCTGCTACGAACACTATGTGATCGTCCGTCCGCCTTTCGTTTGGAAGTAATGGATGCAACAATGCCCTGGAACAACGGTGTTTTTGACGGGGCCGGAAACAAGGTTGACGCTCTGCCAACCGGCACGCTCTCCGTTGGGCGGCTGATGCAATTCTTGTGCGGCTATCTGCCGTTTCAGGATGTTTTCTCGCAGGAAATCTGCTATTGCGCGGATGAATACTAGAGGTATTCCCATGTATGACATTATCTCGCTTGGCGAATTGTTAATCGACTTTACCGAAAGCGGCGTTTCCCCTTCCGGAATGCGCCTTTTTGAGCAGAACGCGGGCGGAGCCGTGACCAACCTGCTCTGTGCAGCCGCTCGTTGTGGAGCAAAAACAGGCTTTATTGGCAAAGTCGGACGCGATATGCACGGCGATTTCTTGAAGAAAGCGATGCTGGGCGCAGGCGTCGATATACATGCGCTCATTCAGACAGAGGATGTATTTACGACGCTTGCGTTTGTAGCACTCTCTCCAAACGGTGAGCGCGCATTCTCCTTTGCGCGAAAGCCGGGCGCGGATTCGCAGCTTCGCCCGGACGAGCTGGATTGTGATATGCTAAAACATACCCGCGTGTTTCACACAGGTTCTCTCTCGCTCACGCAGGAACCTTCCCGATCCGCAACCTATGAGGCCATCGACATCGCAAAATCCGCAGGCGCAATCATCTCCTACGA
>JAEWYV010000002.1 GCA_023458615.1 Bacillota bacterium | reverse complement strand
GCCGCCGCGCAAAATGTTCGCCTTTGCATTCTGCACGGCATGAATGCGCTCAAAAAGCTCTATCATGCATAGTTCCTTTACCACATGTTTTTCCATCGCCATCATATGATCTTCCCCCGCCCGGCGTTGAATCGGGCGGGTTTTCCTATCTGCCTGCCCGCGCTGCATGCTTTACTTTCCACGCGTAAACGTGTATCGTTAACATATCCCCCAGTCAGACGATACCTCGCGTTTTCTCCTGTGCAGGCACCGCCCATCCTTACACGAACGGAATAATTATAACGCAAATGAAACTCAAAGCCCTGATCGTTTCAGACCATGAAAGTGAATACCTCTGGGACTATTTTGACGCAAAGGCCCTGCAGGGCATCGACGTTATTATTTCCTGCGGAGATTTGAAGCCGGAGTATCTATCGTTTCTAGTGACGATGATCCCTGCACCGCTGCTGTTTGTGCGCGGCAATCACGACGCGCGCTATGAGCAAACCCCACCAGAGGGGTGCACCGATCTTGAGGAGAAGCCCGTCGTCGTCAAAGGTGTGCGCTTTGTCGGCTTCGGCGGCTGCAAGAGTTCCACACCCGCGCCAAACCACTATTCCGAACGGGAGATGAATCTACGCGTCCTAAAAGCTTCGCTTGCCTCTTCCCTTCGAAGAGGATTTGACGTGCTGGTCACGCATGCGCCCGCTGCGGGCATCGGCGATGGCGACGACCGATTCCACGAGGGATTTGAAACATTCGTGAAGCTCATCGATAAATACAAACCGCGCTATCATCTGCACGGACATCAGCATTTAACCTATTCCATCGGGTCCAAGCGCGTCATGGAATACAATGAAACCACCGTAATCAACGGATATAACTATTACATCACAGAGATGGAGTTCCCGGACAAGCCGGCATGAATCCTTCGTGCCGTTGTTGATCTGTCTGCCCGTTACGGCAGAATCAGGAATGACCATGAGGTAACCATATGAGCCCAATCAGCAGAGGATATGAAGAATATGACCGCGCGCGAAAACGCGGACAAAAGGAATTTGCCGCCCGGCGCGCGCGTGGTGAGAGCGGACTGATTCCCGTGCTCGACTCCAAGCGTGAGGAAAACGGCGTGCTTGCCGTCGTCGCCCAATCCATGCGTCCCATCTCGCTCAACCGCATCGTCGGCACCTATCAGGCAAGCCGCTCCAACTCGTTTGCCGCAAATTTTATGCCGCTGCTGAGTTCGGACACGGAGTTTGCCAACAAGTGGATCAACCTTTGCGACGCGCATCTGGAGAGCGGCATCCGCGATCCGATCCGCGTCTACGAATATCTCTGGAAATATTACGTTGCCGAAGGTAACAAACGCGTAAGCGTGTTGAAGTATTTCGAGGCCAGCTCGTTTGAGGCGGAGATCATCCGTTTGATTCCGCAGTGGGATGAAAACGACGCAGACATTCAGCGGTATTATACCTTTCTTGCCTATAGCAAGAAGGGCGTATTCAGCGATATTGAGCTTTCCGAAGCGCGAAAGTATGAGCGGCTTTATCGCATTGAGCAGCGCCTGATTGCCGAGTTGGAGCCCTCGCTGGATCCGCCGGACTATAACGGTCTCTATACGCGCTTTGAGTCGGCTTATCTCCTGACAAACTGCACGCTCTCCCTCGGGGACGCGTTTCTAGAATATCTGCATATCTATGGTTTTCCCGTCGGCATCATGCACGATGAACTAACCGCGCGTATCCTAACGCTCAAGCCGCAGCTGGATATTCTGGTGCACCCGCCAGAGCCGCGCCTTGTTTTGGAAGAGGAATCAGAGGCCGCAGAACCCTCCTTGTTCGCGCGCCTATTGCCTGTACACCGTAACCCGAAGGTTGTGTTTGCCTTCTCCGGCGAGCGCGCGCAAAACAACTGGCTCGGCGCACATGAACAGGGGCGGCTTGCGATGCAGGCGGAGCTTGGCGAAAAGGTGGACTCCCGCGTGCTGGACCTGCCGGAGCGGGACGAGGCCTATGACCTGCTGTGTCAGGAGGCGGGAGATGCAGGGCTCTTGTTCGTCACCACCCCGTCGCTGATGAACCCCGTACTTCGATTTGCCCTGGAGCACCCGAATTGCCTTACGTTGGTTTACTCTCGCATGCAGCATCATTACCGGCTGCACACCTATTTCGGACGATATCATGAGGCGGTGTTCCTCTGCGGCGTTGCCGCGGGGCAACACACAAAGAGCGGTACGGTCGCCTATATCACCCCGCATTTGAGTTATGCGCGCTTCACCTCGGACATCAACGCGTTTGCCATCGGCGTGCATACTGTTCGTCCGGAGGCAAGGGTTCTCATGGTCACACGTAACGTTGACCCAAAAGACACGGCAACCTGCCAGCTCGGCGTCAAAACCGCCGCTGAAATGGGCGCGGATGTTGTTTTAACGCCGCACTATCCCGCGCTTTCTCTGCCGGAACTGCCGTATACTGCATTCTCCGCGCTGATCTCGGTGGCTCCGGATGGGACGCCGGTTCGCTATCTCGCCGCGCCGGACTGGAACTGGGAGCGGTTTTATACCGCTATGGTGAGGAGCTATCTCAACGGGAGTCTTAGCGCCTTGATCGGCATAGATCAGAATGAATCGCCCATCACCAGCTTTTGGTGGGGTCTTGGCGGCGGCGTGGTGGATGTTCGCCTCGGCAGTTGGTCGAGCGGCACGCCAAATAATCTCGTGCGCTATCTGCGCGGCAGCATCGCAAGGAATCTGTACAACCCCTTCCACGGCCCGGTGACGGATAACGAGGGCGTTGTCCGCATTCCTGCGCATAGCGATCCGCAGCCTGCGGATATTATCAAGATGCGCTATCTGGTCGCAGGGGTTGAGGTCGTGGATTAGCGTATCTTTCTTTTACTTTTCGCCTTTTTCCATCGCATGGATTACGCGCCTTTTGCTTACGGCTGTTTGCGTTTTTGATGAAAAATTGCTACACTGTGTTCTATCGCAATGCTCTATCGTATTGAATGCGTCGCTCCGGCGGCGCAGCGCAAAGGAGAATATCCCTTATGCAAAAGAAAGACCCGCCGATTCTGGTGACGCGCCCGACGCTGCCGCCGGTGGAAGAATATCAAGCCCTCGTTTCCGAAATCTTTGCCTCCCGCTACCTCACCAACGGCGGCCTACAGCACCAACAACTGGAAAAAGCGCTGGCAGATAAGCTGGAAACGCCGCATCTTCGCCTCTTTACCAACGGACACCTTGCGCTGGAATGCGCACTGCAGGCATTCGGTTTTGACGGCGGAGAGATCATCACAACGCCGTTCACCTTCGTCTCCACTACGCATGCCATCGTGCGCTGCGGATTCACACCCGTGTTTTGCGATGTTGAGCCGGACTATCTCACCATCGATCCTGCGCAGATCGAGGCAAAGATCACGCCGAGCACACGCGCCATCCTGCCCGTGCATGTCTACGGCAACCCCTGCGATGTCGAGGCAATTGATAGAATTGCAAAGAAACATGGCCTGCCCGTGCTCTACGACGCGGCGCATGCCTTTGGCGTCACGATTCGCAGCCGTGCCGTCGCGGACTTTGGCGACGCCTCCATGTTCAGCTTCCATGCCACGAAATGCTACAACACCATCGAGGGCGGGGCCGTCGCCTGCAAGAGTGCGGCATTTGCGGATTTGCTCAACAGTTATAAAAACTTTGGCTATCATTCGGATGACGAAGTCTATGAGATTGGCGGAAACGCCAAGATGAACGAGTTTCAGGCGGCGATGGGGCTACTGAATCTGAAATATTTCGATCAAAACATCGAAAAGCGTGCGCTCGTTGCCGGACGCTATCGTAGGAATCTCTCCGGCATCGACGGGATATCCTTTCGTCCGATTCCCGAAGGGGTGCGCCAGAACCACGCCTATCTGCCCGTGTCATTTGACCCGGCAGCATTCGGCGCAACAAGGGACACGGTCAACGACACACTAAAGACCTACGGCATATTTGCGCGTAAATATTTCTATCCGCTCACGAGCGAATCCGCCTGCTACCGCGGTAGGTTCTCGCCGGAGGAAACGCCCGTTGCACTGGCTGCCAGCCGCAATGTGCTCACGCTGCCGATGTACCCCGATCTTGCGCTTGCGGATGTAGACGCCATCTGCGAAATCGTCGCCTCCTGCAAGCAATAACGCCATAGCATATCAAATACAAAACACCGCCTGAATTTCTTCAAGCGGTGTTTGTTTTTTGACACAGCTTACTTTGTCAGGGCTTTGCCATTGACAAATACTGTAAAATCATTGGTCACAATGCTGCTGACGCGCCCGGAAAAAGCCGTGAGATAGGCGTTGCCGGTCAGTGTCCAGATCGCGCCGTCTTCCAGAGTTACCTTTGCCGCCTTGGCCGTGTTTGCGGTGTTGACGGTGCCGGAATAGTTGGAATCGCCCTTCAGGATCAGGGAGACGGAGGACAGTTCATCCACCACGATATCGCCTGAAAGCGTCTGATCGTTGGCGGAGAGTGTGCAGTCCGCGCCGTTGCTGCCCGCCTTGCCCCAGCCAACCGAGCCATCGTTTCCGCTCACGCGCAGTAAGAGACTCCCCTCGCCGCGGGAGATTGCAACGCCTTCAAGATAGATTGCCGCGCTCGTGTTTGTTGCGTAAAATACATCACCCTTTTGCGCGGTCAGCGCGCCGCGCGTCATGGAAAATACGCTCTTTGTTTCCGCGCTATCTGCGCCGCGGTAGAGTGCAACACAGTAGGGGGAGACCAGCGTGTCCGCACTAAAGACGTCTCCCATGCGCCCGGAAACCGCGCAGTCGGTCAGCGAGACGCTTCCGCCCGCGTTGACCATGGCCGCCGGGGATTCACTCGCGCGCAAGGTCACGCTTTCGGCAAGGATGGTACCGGAGGCATCCAGCAAGGGTGCATTCTTACCGCCGGAGGAGACAATTCCGCCTTTAAGCGAGATGCTTCCCCCATCCGATGCACGGGTAACGGAAGCATTCGAGCCCTGTACGGAGATATTCATCTCCCGCGCGCTGATACTTCCACCCGACGTGGCGGCAAGCCCAAATGAACCGTCGCCAGTGGTGCGGATGTTTCCGCCGTCAAACGTGATTTCTCCTCCGCAGGCGAGCGCGCCGCCCGCACCAAGCGGACTGCTGAGGATCTCGCTGTTGAGCAGTTCGAGTTTCGCGTCCCCGCGTGTGAGCACGGCGGCATTTAGGCCATGCGTGAGTGTGTCGACCAGGCTGGAGGCATCACCCTTGCGTTTTTCAATGACCGCGCCATCCAACTTCGCATTCGCACCATTTTCCACGCGAAGCGCGTTCTCGTCAGGGTGCTCGGAGTGATAGGTCTTTTGACTTTCGCTTGTGTTTGCAGTAATTGTATAGGCTCCGGCGCCGTTTGCCTCCGTGGGCTTTGCGTCGTCAGGCATCTCAGTTTGGTGTGGTGTACGCTGCGATGGCGCCGGCGTTTCCGGCACGGCGCTTGCCTCCGGCGCGGCGCTCTCGCTTGCCAATGGTGAAGGGGAGCCCACATGCACAACGGGGTCTTTGAGATCGCATCCGCTTACCATCGCAAGCATCAGCATCGCAATCGCCATCGCAATCACGTGTTTTGTTCGATACCACGGTTGTTCCATGTGTTCGCCTCCTTTTCGTTCCCTGAGAGTATACAGGATGGGTTTGAACGAACTATAGAGGAAATGTGAACTCATTCGGCTCTTTTTTTCCGCAATTACCAAAACGCGCGGATTTTCGACCGCTTTTTCTTGTTTTATACAGGCAAAATCGCCTGAATGGATGATGATTTGCAGCCTTTCAGGCAGACCGTTACATTCCTGAACAACTCAAAAATTACGCCATGCTTGTGCGCATTTTGGAAACGTGATATGCTCTTATCATTAAAAAAAGAATGAAAAGAAGCAACCATCAGAAAGGAAATCAATGGATAATTTACGAGCAAAAAAAGGCTTCATCTGCGATATGGACGGCGTGATCTACCATGGCGAACGGCTTTTGCCGGGCGTCAAGGAGTTCGTCGAATGGCTCTATCGCGAGGATAAGAAGTTTTTATTTTTAACCAACGCCAGCGGAAAAACGCCAAAGGAACTGCAGAGCAAACTCGCCCGCATGGGACTGGATGTGGACGAGAGCCATTTCTACACCAGCGCACTCGCAACGGCGAATTTCATCCGCTCGCAGGCGCCCAACAGCAGCGCCTATGTCATCGGCGCACCGGGACTCTTTAACGCGCTCTACGAAGCCGGCATCATGACCAACGGCGTCGACCCGGAGTATGTGGTCGTTGGCGAAACCAACAACTATAACTATGAGAGTATCTTAAAGGCTGTGCATCTGGTGCAAAATGGCGCAAAGCTCATCGGCACCAACACGGATATGACCGGACCTTCGGAAGCGGGCATCATTCCCGCCTGCCGCGCGCTGATCGCGCCAATTGAACTCGCAACCGGAAAATCCGCCTACTTCGTCGGCAAGCCCAATCCGCTTATGATGCGCACCGGCCTTCGCATGCTGGGCGTGCACTCCAGTGAGGCTGCCATGATCGGAGACCGCATGGATACGGACATCGTCGCGGGCGTAGAGAGCGGACTGGACACCGTGCTCGTGCTCTCTGGCGTCACAAACGAGGCCGAAATGAAGCGCTTCCCCTACCGTCCGCGCCTCGTGCTCAACGGCGTTGGCGACATCCCCGGCTAAGAACCTTAGCACGCAACACAAACTCCCCGCCTGCAAAAGACGGGGAGTTTTGTATCGTTCTCTGTTGTTTGGCTTAAATCGCTTTCTCGAAGATCGTTTTGACATCCGCCTCATAGAGCTTCTTCAGATTACCCCAGGGGCGTTCCGTACCATCCGGCAGATGGGTCAGCCCGTACGCCATGTCGGGAATCTGCTTGGGATCGACCCCGAGTTTGATGAGGCGGCTCGGCAGACCCATGCGTGAGAAAAATGTCTCCAGTGCGGAGATGCCGCTTTCAATGGTTGCGGCAATCGCCTTGGGATTTTGCTCCTCGCCCATGATGCGCACGGCAAAGTCATAGAACCGCTTGGGGTTCACGCGCCACACATAGCGCATCCAGGCAGGCGTTAAAACCGCAAGACCAGCGCCGTGGGTCACGCCAAAGCGCGCGGTAAGCTCGTGGCTGAGCTTATGGCAGGCCCAATCCTGCTCACGTCCGATACCAAGCAGGTTGTTGTGCGCAATGGTACCGGAGAGCGCAATCTGCGTCCATGCGTCGTAGTCCGAGGGGTCCGCAATCACCTTTGGGCCAAAGCTAATGAGCGTGCGCAGCGTTGCCTCTGCTAACGAGTCGATCAGCTCCGTGTGTTCGGTATTCGAGAAGTATCTCTCAAAGATGTGGCTCATCATGTCCGCAATGCCAGCCGCAATCTGAAACTTCGGAATGGTTTCAAACAGGCTCGGATCAATAACGGCAAGCACGGGGCGAATCCATTCGCGATTGTAGCCGCATTTCTTGTTCTGCTGATAGTTGCTCAGCACGCTGCTGTTGCTCGCCTCGCTGCCCGCTGCGGGAAACGTCAGCACGCAGGCAATCGGGAGCGCGCCAGTCGTCTCAAGGTTCTGCTCATAGATTTTCCAAAGATCCATCTCCGGGTTTTTGAGTCCCAGCGCGATGGCCTTGCCGGAGTCGATAACGGAGCCGCCGCCGATGCAGAGAATCATCTCTATCCCTTCGCTTCGGCCTAGCGCGACGCCGCGCTTGGCAAGCTCGATATCCGGGTTTGCAATCACGCCACCAAGCGTAACATAAGAAACGCCCGCGGCAGTAAGAGAATCGATCACGCGCTTGAGCAGCCCGTTTTTCTCGATACGATCACTGCCGTAGTGCACCAAAACTTTCTTTGCCAGTGGCGCAATTTGGGCGCCGATTTGATCCGCCGTACCTTTTCCGAAGACAAGGCGCGTCGGACTATAAAATTCGAAATTCAGCATATGGGATTGTTGTTCCTCCGAGGTTGGTTTAAGATGAGGGCGTTTCTCCGGCGCGTTGTTCGCTCCCTATTTTTTAGGACGCGCACGGCTTTCACCACATCTATTATATCAGCAGTCCAAACGTTTCGCCAGAGCGCGAAATTCGTCAATTTGCCCGTCACAGGTTGTTTTTTTCGCCTGATGTAACAAAACGCCTTTTTTCTGTCACAACAGCTGTTGCAAGCGATTTTTGTTATTGTTATACTGTAATAGATTACTAGTTTCAATCGTGGAGGGAATATATGGAGAAGAAACCGACCGTGTCCGACGCGGCAAAGGCAGAGGCCGCGAAAAAGGCCGCAGCCGCAAAGAAGGCTGCGGAAGCAAAGAAGGGAACGACCACCAAGTCCGCTCCCGCTAAGGTTACCCCCGCCAAGGCCGCGCCCAAAAAGGCGCCTGTCAAGGCAGAGGAAGTCGACGAATCCGCAGAGCAGGTTCTCGCCGAACAGGAAACAGAAGCCCCCGCTTCCGGCGGAAAAGGTTCCGTCAAGGGTCTGCGCATCGGCGCAATCATTCTCTGGGTGCTCGCCATTGCCGCCGAAGTTGCTGCGTTTTTCGCGTTCAGCTATGCAATCCGCAACGGCGCGCAGAACTGGAACGATCCGGAATTCCTCATGATGATCGGCGCGTTGGTGCTTGACGCAATTTTCTGCGTTATTGCCGCGCAGCTCTGGAAGAAGTCCAACCGCATTCGTCCCTGCCTTGCGGATAGCAAGCTCGTTCGTACGCTCTGGCATCAGCTGGGCGTCATCATGGTTCTGGTTTGCTTCCTGCCAATCGGCATCTTCCTGCTTGCCAAGTCCGACAAGCTCAACAAGAAAACCAAGACCATCCTCATCGCCATCCTCGCGGCGCTGCTCGTCGGCGCTGGCGC
>JAEWYV010000001.1 GCA_023458615.1 Bacillota bacterium | reverse complement strand
TGATCCGCCGCGTCGCCCTCATAACGTACCTTTTGAATATGGCAGAGCTGTTGGATGCTACCTGTCTTTTTCTGCAGGTCAATTGGATTCATATATCTACCCCCATGTATCGCAGGATGCAAGATTGATCTTTATCCCAGTATTGTTCTTATGATCTAGTTAAGAAGAAAGGACAAGGGATTCCCCTCGCCCTTTCCATTTTTCGCTTATCGCTGCATCATGCGCAGCTGTTCATAGGTGCCGTATTTCTTCGCCGCGGCAACCATCGCCGCAATGTTGGCAGGCGGGGTGTTTGCCCCGATGGCGCAGCCGGAACTGAGAATCAGCCCGCGCCCCTTCGTCTTTTCGATGATCTCCTTTGCCTTGCGGTCAACATCCTCCGGTGTGCCCTGAACGAGCGGATCGCTCGGGTCGATGTTGCCCATCAGCACCACATGATCCGGCACGGCGGCGCGCGCCGCACCCAGATCCATCTGCCAGTCCACCTCCAATATTTTGGAGCCGGTTAACGCCATCTGGTCGATGATCTTTGTCGTGTTGCCGCAGATATGGATGGAATACGGGCGATCCTTTGTCTGCACCGCTTTCACAACCTGCTGCTCATATGGCAGAGCAAAGGTTTTGTAG
Organism: Bacillota bacterium; assembly: GCA_023458615.1. GTDB lineage: Bacteria > Bacillota > Clostridia > Christensenellales > CAG-138 > UBA7703. Next base: position 11,584 of record JAEWYV010000001.1, on the reverse strand, counting down.
GTCGCCGGAGATACGAGGTTTGGTCCTGCGTAGGAATCCCCCATGCTGGTGCTGTGCGCAATATCCAGCATCGCGTTGGCGAAGATGATATGCGCCTTGGTTGTCCATTCCAGCGCGTGGTGGATGACCTCCGGCTCCTCGGTGATGAGATCCATCATGAACTCCTGCGCGCCACGCAAGAGGCAGAGTAGGTCAAACGGCCCTTGATCCGCACGACCCATCACAAACACATGATCGCCGATGGCGTCCATGATACGTTTGGTCGTTTCCAGCCATTCCGGCAGACGGCCGGAACTGTAGGGGTCGGGCAGTTTGAGGTTATCAATGTCGCGCAGATCCTCCAGAGCGGGATGCTCTTCATCGACAATCGCAACGCCGTCCTCGCGAAACAGGGCACGCGCGCCGCAGGCTTCCGCGAGTGTTGCGTCGTCTACATCGATGACGCAGCCATCGTAGCCAAACTGCTCCTGGGTGCGAATCTGAGACTCCGCCATCTTTTTCGGGTCGCGGTTGATCTGGCCTATGTGCATGCCGCAGTTGGCCGCGCAGAACATGAATCCTTGCGGAATCACCGGTACACGATCCGGCATTTCGCCGTTGAGCACGGCGCGGACGCGTTCGAGCGAGGTCATCTCTTTCATAGCGAATCTCCCTTTCTGGTACTTATGCCTTTGCCTTTGCGCGGAAGGTTGCAACCATAACCGCGAAGAACATCAGCACCGCACGGACGACAAACTGCGCATAGATATCGAGGTTGAGGATGGTCATGCCGTTGACGATAACGCCGAGGAACACGATGCCGATGAGTGTGCCCCAAACCTTGCCGATACCGCCGAGCATACTTGTTCCGCCAATGACGACAGCGGAGATAACGTCTACCTCCCAGCCTCTGCCAAAGCTATAGGAGCCCGCAATGACCTGCGCGCTGTTGATCATACCGGCGATAACGCACATGCACTGCACGGAGGCAAACACGATGATCTTGGTGGCAAGTACGTTGATGCCCGAAAGACGCGCGGACTCCGGATTGCCGCCAACGGCGTAGATGGAGCGTCCGGTCGTCGTGTAGTTCATCACAAAATAGAAGATAACGAATACCACAAGCAGGATGATCGCCGGAATCGGAAGTCCCTGTGCGCCGCCGATCTTGCCCGTGCCGATCTTGTTGAACCAATCCGGAAACTCGTTCGCAATCGGGAAGCCGCCGCAGAGCATGCCCGCAAGGCCGTATAACAGGTTGAGCGATGCCAACGTAACGATGAACGAAGGCATGCCAAATTTATGCTGCGCATAGCCGTGGACAAAACCCATCACGATTGCGATGACAAACGAGATGACGATGCCGATGATGCAGGCCATGGTCAGCGTCATGCCGGTCGCATCCGGCAAATCGCGGCAGCAGCGGGCGATGATGACGCCGCTGAGCGCAACGGTTGAACCGATGGAGAGGTCGATCTGTCCTGCGATGATGACCATGGTCATGCCAAACGCGATGACGCCCTTCATGGACATGTTGCGGAAGATATTGGCCCAGTTCGGCCAGGTGAAGAACGTCTTGGAAGCAAATGTCATCACCACAACGAGTATGATGAGCAGCACTTCGATGATGTGATCCAGCACAAAGTTCTTCGCACTCCGGCTGTTGAATCTCTTGATATCGCTTGACATGTTCAATCCTCCATGCACAGTGAGTATAGGGCTTCCACCGATAGATCCTCCGGAACGGCCTCGCCGGTGATGGCGCCGTCGCTCATGATGAGGATGCGGTTACAGGTTTCCAACAGCTCTTCCAATTCGCTCGAAACAAATATGGTCGAGATGCCCTGCTTGGACTGCTCCCACATGATTTCGAAAATCTGCTGTTTGGCGGCAACGTCGATGCCGCGGGACGGTTCGTCATAGAGCATGATCTGCGGCTGGGTGTTCAGCCAGTTGCCGACGACAACCTTTTGTTGGTTTCCGCCGGAGAGCGAACCCGCGGTCGCCTTCACGCTCGGCACCTTAATCTGCAGGCCGTCCACCTGTTCATCGGCAATCTTCGAGCGGAAACGCTTGTTTTCCAGCCAGCCGACGGAGGTGCGGGACATGCTCGCGTAGCAAAGGTTATCCTGAATGGAATGGATCAGGATCAAGCCTTCCTGTTTGCGATCCTCCGGCGTTAACCCAAGACCATGCTTTTTCATGGTGATCGGCGAGGCGTTCTGCTTGACCTTGACCCCGTTGACATAGATATTGCCGCTGTCGTAGGGGTCTGCGCCGAAGATGGACTTGAGCAGCTCCGTCCTGCCGGAACCAAGCATGCCCGCGATGCCGAGCACTTCGCTCTTGTGCAGTTCAAAGCTAATGTCATGAAACTTACCCTCGCGTGTGAGGTTTTCTACCTTGAGCACAACCTCTTCCTGCGGGACGATGTCGGCGGGGCGTTTGCGGATTGCAACGTTGCCAAACATCATGCTCAGAATGTCCTTGTGCTGTACGTCTTCTATATTGACCTTGCCAATCATGTGCCCGTCGCGGAGCACGGTGACGGTGTCGGCAATTTGCGGAATTTCATGCAGTTTGTGGGAAATATAGATGATAATAACGTCCTGTTTCTTCAGCTCGCGAACCACGTCAAACAGGATCTGTATCTCGTTGGAAGCCAGCGCGGAGGTCGGCTCGTCCAGCATGAGCACTTTCGGCTTGAAGCTCATCGCTTTGGTGATTTCGACCACCTGGCACTGCCACATGGAGAGGCGCGAGACGATTTCTTTCGGGTTGATGTTGACCTTCATCATGTCAAGCATCTGTTTTGCGTCGGCATGCGCCTTGTTCCAGTCGATCAGTCCGCCCTTTTTGGGCATTCTGCCGAGGAAGATATTCTCCGTAACCGTCAGGCCGGAGACGAGGCTCATTTCCTGATACACGGTCGCAAAGCCGTGGCTATAGGCCTCCGTTGGCTTCGAGAAACTGCATTTCTCATCATCCAGATAAAACTCGCCCGCGCTTTGACGAATCGCGCCGGAAAAGCATTTGACAAGCGTCGATTTGCCGGAGCCATTCTTCCCGAGCAGCGCGTTTACCTTGCCGCTTTCAAAACTCACGTTCACATCGTCGAGCGCGCGGCAGCCCGGATAATCCTTGGTCAGATGTTCTGTGCGTAATATTGCCATTGGGATCAGCCTTTCATCGGGAATGAGTTGTGTTCAATCCGGCGGGGAAGAACAAGTTCTTCCCCGCCTTGATGCGTCAATTTAAGTCAATCTTACTTGGCGGGGTAGTTGGTGTCAACCCAAGCATTGATGGCATCTTTGTCCAGAACGGAGAGGACGATGCCCGGGAGGAACTGGCACTTGCCCTGCGTGGCGGAGACGTCTTCGCCCTTGATGGCCTTGATCAGAACGGACATGGCGTTGTAGCCCTGACCGTAGGGATCCTGCGCAACAACCGCCTGCAGCGGGTTGGCATCGTCCAGCAGCATGCTGGCGATCTGCTCGGAACCGTCATGACCGAAGACCATGATCTGCTCGGACTTGCCGGCGTTGACAACGGCCTGTGCGGAGCCGATCGTGCCGCCGTCGTTGACAGCGATGATGGCGTCGAGGTCCGGGTTGGCAGTGATGATGGCGTCAGCGGTTGCAAGCGCGGTGTCCTGCATCCAAGCATCCTGATCGGCAACGACTTCGTACTTGATGCCGCCGGCATCGAGTGCATCGAGGTAGCCCTTCACGCGGTTACCGGAGATTTCCGGCAGCAGGGAGGCAAACTGGACAACAGCAATCTTCAGGGTCTTGTCGCCGTAGTGCTCTTTGAGGATCTGGGCGGCAACCTGGCCAACCAGCTGGCAGTTGGTGTAGTCATCCGAGGTGAAACCGCCAACGATGAACGGCGCGTTGGTGAGGTTGATGTTCGTGATGGCAACCTTCATGCCCTGTTCGTCGGCTGCTTTCAGCGCGGCGACGGAAGCATCAGAGGACAGCGGGGCGATGGCAACGCCATCCACGCCCTGTGCGAGGTAGGTGTTGATCAGTTCGACTTCCTTGGCCTGGTCGTTCTGCGTGTTGTCGGTGAGGCACTTCACGCCTGCATCGGCAGCGGCATCCTGATAGCCCTTGGTGAGCATGTTCATGAACTGGTCATCCTGGAACACGATGCCGGCGACGACGATGTCATCATTCGCGGCGGGTGCTTCGGTGGCTTCAGCTGCGGCTTCGGTTGCTTCCGCGGCGGGCGCTTCGGTTGCGGCCGCTTCGGTTGTCGTCTGCGCAGCGGGCGCGCATCCGAATACCATTGCGGACACGAGCAGCAGAGAGACCACGATCAATACGATTTTCTTCATTGCTTTCTTCCTCCTTTTAATATGCCTTTCGGCTTATTCCCTTTTCGGGAAATTTCAGTTGTGATTTTTTTGCCTTTCGGCTTGCTTTTCTTCGGGAAATTTCAGTTGTGATTGTTTTGCCTTTCGGCTTGCTTTTCTTCGGGAAATTCCAGTTGTGATTCATTTGCCTTTCGGCTTGCTGATTCTGAAAGAATATTCGATGCGTCTGCTATCTGTTATTTCAGAAGCTTGTCATACTCATTACAGAGTACGACCGTTGCGGGAACGTCTTCCTCAATCGCAACAAACCGCTGGACATCTTCATAGAAATCGTTGTCGATGTTATCGTCGTTGATGGAAGAAACCTCGCCAACCACCAGATCGCCCGCGCCCGCTTTGGCGCCAAAGATATGATACATACCCGGCGTTAGCGAGAGGCTGTTGCCACGGGTGACATAGAACTCTTCCCCCGCCTTAACCGTGATGGGCAGCCCGTCGGAGAGTACGGTAACGTCGCTCTCAAAGTCCGGCGCGCCATTCGGCAGGGAATTGTAGAGCTTCATAAACATCACGCCGCCGCCGCGGTTGATGATATCCTCGGTCTTGCTGTGGTGGCAGTGCATCGGCAGGCGCTGGCCGTCGAGAATCGGAATCAGCTTCTCGGCATACGGGGTCCCGACAGAAGCGTCATGCAGGCTGCCGTTGCGCACGGTAAAGAGCACGTTGCCGATCTTGGAAAAATCGCCCATGCCATAATCGGTTACGTCCCAACCGAGCATGACCTTCTTCATGCCATCTGCCTTTGCGCCCTTTTCGCGCCATTCCTGTAGTGTCCAATAGGCAAACGAAGGCAGTGTGCAGCCCGTCTCGTCAATCAGGCGCTTGGCCCAGGCAATATAACGTTCTACTTCAGATCTCTTCATGATTCATTGATCTCCGATACTTTCTTTATTCATTGCATTAAGTTCTTCAAGAAAATCACACGTCGCTGTCAAGGGCAGCGAAAGCGGGATTGATTCAACTGATCAAAAAACGATTGTCAGATGGCAAACTGTGTGTTGCCTGTGTGCCGGATGGCTGGGTGCCACCCTTGAATGGATTACATGTTGAAATACTTCTGTAATACGAGGGCAACGCCCCCGAGCGGAAAAATGGTGGCTCCGAGCCTGCTTTTATAGATCTTGATCTCCGGCATATGGCTAAAATAGTGCCGACCTTTGACGGTTCGTATGATGCGCTCGGAAAGCAGATCGCTGTTGTCTACAAACTCCCCCGCCATCACGATGGTATCCGGGCTGTACATCTGAATCACGTTTTGCAGCGCGATGCCGATATAGTTTGCGCTTCTCTCCAGCTCCCGGATGCAGAGTTCATCCCCCTCTTCCGCCTTTTGCAGCAAAAAGTTGAGATTTACCGTGGCAATATCCTCTACGCCGAGCTTCTGCATCTCAAGATGATCGAGCTTGAGTGCGCGGCGATAGTGTTCCGTGGTTGCGCGCCCGTCCGCCATGGTCTCGAGGCACCCGAAGTTGCCGCAGGCGCATTGTTTTCCGGCTGGGTCAATCGTCATGTGTCCGATTTCCGCCGCGCCGCCCTTGAATCCGTGATAGACACGACCGTCGAGCACGAGACTGCCGCCGATACCGACGTCGAAAATACTGATGAGGAACAAACTCCGCGCGCGGGTTGCATCCCCAAACCAATACTCTGCGAGCGACGCAGCGGGCGTTTCTTTTTCAAAGGAGACGGGCAGTTCCAGCGCATTGCTGACGATTTCCTTGATGCGGACGTTGTTCCAGCCCTTAAAGTTCGGCGGGTTGATCATAACGCCGCTCTCATAGTCATACGGTCCGGCGGAGACGAGGCCAACGCCTAGGATCTTATCCTTGCTAACCCCGGAGTCACGAATGCAACGGTTGGCAAGCTCAATTACCTGCGACAGAATCGCATCTACGCCACGCTCAATATCGACGGATTCGTATTCACAAACCAGAATGTTGGCGGAGAAATCCGTCACCACACAGCACATCTCAGTCGCCTTGAGGTTGATACCGACGACGTAACCAACCGTGGGATTGATGTTAAGCAAGATCGGTCTGCGGCCTCCGTTGGATTCCGCTTCGCCTGTTTCAATTAGAAAACCTTTTTGAATAAGATCGTTGACGATGTTGGTAACCGATGCCTGCGTCATGCCGATTCGCTTTGCCAACTCGGTTCGGGAGATATTCTTCCTGCGGCGGATGACATCCATCACAAGTTTGGAATTGTTCTCCTTCATAATTTCGTTGTTAATGTTTCGAGTTGACATTTCGTGCCTCGATTTTTCGATTTACGGCTGGATCGGGGGCGCGCATGGTCGCTATTAAGATTGGATTGCGGCGTGGGTCGCCTTTACTTAATTCATTGTATTAAGATCATATCGTTTTGTCAAACACTATTTTTTAGTTTTCTGTTTTGGCGCGTTTCTATGGTAAATTGACCCCGTTTTGCCTAAGTCGAGCTATTTACAAACGCAATCCGGTCTGATACGATCGCATCAAGTTCACATCCGGGGGTAGGTAAATGCGTAAAATTGAACCAAATTGCCAATACTTTGTTAAAGCGATGAAGAATGAAACACCGGAGCGTATGCCGATTTACGAGCATCACATCGATGCGCCATTTATTGAAAAAGCGACTGGCGAGGAGCTCTGCCGCCTCATCGACGGCACCACGGCGGAAAAGAGGCTGTTCTTCTCGCGCTATATTGGTTTCTGGCGGGATCACGGCTACGACATTGTGTCGTTTGAGCGCGGTATTCCACAGTCAATGCCCGGGAGCGGATCTCTGCGCGGGCATGTGCCGGGTGTGATTCGCACGCGTGCGGACTACGACAACTACCCCTGGGATAAAATACCAGACTGGTATTTTGAACAGAATGGCGCGTATTTTGAACTGCTCACCGAGAGCATGCCGGAGAACATGCGCGCGGTCGGTGGCCCCGGCTATGGCGTATTTGAATCGGTTGAGGACATCACAGGCTATATGGATCTATGCTATCTGTCAGACGATGATCCGGAGCTCTACGCCGATCTGTTCTCTACGGTTGGCGAAGTCTACCGCAAAATCTGGCAGCGGTTTGCGAACGATTACGCCTCGGCCTACTGCGTCTTTCGCATGGGCGACGATCTCGGATTTCAAACCAACACGCTCATCTCCTATGACGACATTCGGAGGCATGTTTTGCCTGTCTATCGGGATATTGTAGCGATTGCGCACCGCGCGGACAGGCCGTTTTTGCTGCATTCCTGCGGTAAAATATTCCCCGTGATGGAGGACATCATCGCGACCGGCATCGACGGAAAGCACAGCAACGAGGACGCGATTGCGCCGTTTTCCACCTGGGTGAATCTCTATGGCGATCGCATCTGCAACCTCGGCGGGATTGATATGAATGTACTCTGCATGAAGAGCGAAGCGGAGATCCGCGAGATCGTTTTTCGCACTATTGAAGAGAGTGTTGGTCACGGCGGATTTGCGCTCGGCAGCGGAAACTCGATTCCGGATTATGTGCCAGTCGAGGGATTTCTTGCGATGAACCGTGCGGCAAACGAGTTCCGGCTTTCACAGATGCGTGCTGTTTAGTCAATCACTGGTTCAATACCATCCGTGCGCTTTGTCCCGAGCACGACGAGCAATACGCTCAGAATAATCGCCACACAACCGATGAGCTTTTTCCAGTCCGTTGCCTCGTGCAATAGTAGGATACCCAGCATCATGCTGGTGACGGGTTCCATCGTGCTCAGCAGTGACGCCGCCGTTGAGCCGACATAGCGCACACCAAGCTGAAAAAACCGCACCGCAAGTACGCTCTGCAGTGGCACCATAGCGAGGATGAGCGACACACCCTTTAACGTCGCGCCGGAGAGGTCCAGCGAACGGGTGGAGACGCCGAGCACGGTGGAGGCGAGCAAGCACCCAAGGGATGACCAGAACGCAAATGTCCAGATCGGGATATCCTTTAGCGGCGTTCGCTCCAGATAGAGAATATAGAATGCATAGGTGCAGCCTGATGCGGCGGCAAGTGCAACGCCGATGAGTCGCCCCTGCGACTGCATATCCAGCATCAAAATAATTGCGCCGCCACTAAGCAGCAGCGCGAGAAGTTTGAGCAGATTGACCCGCTCGCGAAAAAAGACGACGCAAACCAGCATCACCACGGACGGATAGATAAAGTGCAGCGATGTTGCCATGCCAGCCGGCAGATAGGCGTAGGAGGAATTGAGCAAAATCGCCGTCATCCCCTGCCCCGCCGCAAACGCCAGCAACGCGTCAGTCAGCATGCGACCGCCCAGCAGGATCGGCTGATGGTTTCGTTTCGCCAACAACGCGGCAAGAATCATGGTAATAATCGAGCGCACGACCACCTGCGTTGTGGTATTGATGCCCAACGTGACGATTGTTTTAAAAAAGATTGGCGATGTTCCGAAGATCACCGCCGAGAGCACCGAAAACAGGACGCCTTTGAGTTTCATGTGATTTCCATTTCCATAACAGCTTATGTATCAACTTCCGTATATCAAATTATACACATAATTTTAGAAGAACCGGCATAGCCCACGGCTATGCCGGTTCTTAAACGCTATTTACATCAGATTTTTCTAGAAAACAGATACATCGCCCGCTCCGAATCGGCAACGCGATCCTTCCTCGCGATTTCAAAATATGTAGAAAAGGCAGCTTCGAAGCCAACTTCGGTATAGTCGGGGAAGATATCGTCCCGCGTTGCGAGCATCACCTGCACTTGAGAATCGCTTTTTGGCACAAACTCAATCACCAGTGTCTGGGTGAGTTCTGCCAGCCAGCCAGCAATCATCGGCAAAGGCAGATTGTTGGAGATTGCCAGATGATGAATCAGCGCGAGTGCAAGGACGCAGTCCGGCTTTTGTCGCGAAAAGAGCGTTCCGCGTTCGCGGTTTGCAAACCCAATCGCCGGGCTGGGATTTGTCAGGTCACATAGCAGCGGCAGCAACGGCTTGTGTTCCCGCTTTACCCAAAGATAGCCGCGCTCCACCGCGAGCGGATCGATATCCAGCGCGACCACATTTGCCCCAAACTCCAACGCAAGGCGCGAGAAGCGCCCGTCATTTGCGCCAATATCCCAAACAGTAGCCGGAGAAATCTGCGCCAGATACTCCCGCACCAGCGTTTGTTTTGCGTCTGCGGCGGCTGGCGTATAGTTGGTGTTTTTGTAATATTCGCCCCATTCGGTCTGCTGTTTTGGCGGTGTCATTCGTTCAATGCCGCGTATCATGCTATCGATCATGGCAATCTGCGCATTCAGCGGCAGCTTGAGCTCACGCGTCTTGGTGCGCTTTCCGTCCTCATCGTGCCTCTGCACAGCCCGCGCATGCCAATGTATATGCTGTTTGCAAAAGAGTCCGCCGCGATTCCCCAATAGCTCCGCCGCCAGATCAATCGGTATTCCGTCGATCCAGTTTTTCAGGAGCGCATTGAGCCGAATATCCCGATACGCCATCAGCGCCAGCGGAGCGATAAAATGGCGGCAAAACTGACCATATGCGATCCAAGGTTTGCCCTCCGGCGCAAAATCAAACGAGAGCGTATCGATGAGAATCGCCTGTCCACGCAAAAACTGAATGTTGTATGCACTCGCGTCCTTGAGGATCATGCCGCGATCCAACGCTTCTCGATGCACGCGCAGGGTTGCCAGAGCGGCATCCTTGAGCATGGAAAACGACCACTCATAGGGATAGGAGATCATCGGAACACGCTCCGGACGGATCACGCAAAAGGCATCCTCCGTCAGCGGCGCTTGCTCTGCCTCTTCGTGCGTAATCAAGCTGCCGGACTTTGTAAGCGCATCATAAAGACCGCCCTTCATGAGAGCATCATACTGCGCGCGGTAGCACTCGTTTATCTGGCGGTAGAGGACGCCCTCGCGCCGGAACACCGACCCGCTCGGATCGCGAAACGAGCTGAACTCCGGCTTGGTATCAGCCATGCTTCGGCTCCTCAGCGATTTCTGCCGCATCGCCTGCCTCGCTCTGGGCCGGCTCGTTCGATTCGTTTCTATTCTTCTTTTTCAACGCGCCAAATATGCGGTTTCGCAAAAACACGAACGCCGCGCCAACCGTTGCCAAAGCCGCAATGACGACTTGAATCACCATGCTGCCAAGACCGGGATCGAGATACATATTGACACTCCTTACCCTTTGTCCGCAAACGAGGTTTACACCACCTGCCGCGACAAAACTGATTTTTTTGTTGAACGAAAGCATGCGCACAATGAATTTTTTTCAAGCGCAACTGCTTGTGTATTCTGCCAAGACGCGCCCAATCATTCAGGCTCGGTCAATTCTAACATTGCGCGCAGCCAGGGTCAACTCATGTGCGGAAATGAGCGCTTTTCGCTTTCATTGGCAGCGCCGAATCCTAACTCCTTCGCTTGGCCCGTTGCGGCGTATGAGGATTCCTTCTATCGCGAAATATTTATGCAATCTGCCATTGACTGTGGTTTACAGGGATTTTACAATAAGGCGTAACGGCAACCTTAACATGTAACAAATCAATCGCCTGAGAAATACATAATTGCGGCTGATACCCGCGCGGGAGTCATATGAATAAACGACAGGTGATCCTACTCTCCTCCCTCTTTCTATCGGGTATCCTTGTCGTTGTTTTCGTGCTCTGGCTCTCTACGCGCGTCTCCGGCGGCGCAAGCACAAGCGGTTTCCCTGTGCAGCTCAACGAGGTGATGTCCTCCAACAGCGCCTATTACGACCCCAGCGGCAACGCCTATGACTGGATTGAGCTATTCAACAACTCTAGTGCAGATATCAACCTAAGCAACTACAAACTCACGGATAACGAGCGAAAGGTTCGCTACATCTTTCCCGCCGGAAGCATCATTCCCGCGCGCGGCTATTTTATCGTATGGTGTAAAAGTAACACAACCGACGGGCGATATGCCGACTTCTCCATCTCAAAAGCAGGCGGCGAAGTTATCGTGCTGATGAACAGCCGGAGCGTCATCATTGACCGGCTCGTTACAGAGCCGATGGATCGAAACAACGCCATGGCGCGGGATGAAAACGGCACCTGGCAGATCTCCAGCCACGCGACACCGGGGTTTGAAAATTCCGATGCAGGATATGCCGCCTATCTTCTGGCGCATCAGTCCGCCCAGAGCCCGGTGAAGATCAGCGAGATCATGTCCTCCAATCAGAGCTATCTGGATGAGAATCAACGCTCCAGCGATTGGATTGAACTCTATAACGACTCATC